>NZ_JAYGHD010000076.1:0-19111 GCF_034932245.1 Nostoc sp. UHCC 0251 | reverse complement strand
CTTGGTAATGTCTGTGTTTTTCTCGCCTCAATTACTACTAGCTAGGCAGTTACGTATTTTCTCTATTTGTTTTTCCGGAGTTAGTTTCAAATATTCCTTATAATCTGTTTCATCTAGTAGACGAGATAATTCTTCATTTACTACTTCTGGCGTTGTCGGTAATTCAAATACGCCAGAACGCCAATCAAAAAAATCTGGGGCGCGGTGAATAAAATAGTTTATCGAAAATGAACGTAAAAGAAAAACAAAGCTAATGGGGAAGTCATTTCTAAAGCGTTCTCGCTGTTGGTTTAAGTGATTTAAAATATGCGGAACACTGGTTAAATTGCTAAATTGTCCTTCTGTAATTTCGCCAAAACTTCTTTTTTCATACTTATATAAAGAATATTCCAGACCTTTAATCAATAAAACATCAACTTGCTTGTCTTTAACAAACTCTGCTACTGGCTGATATAAATTATCAATCGCCTCAACGAACCGCAAAACTGCAATCTTTTTCTGCGGAATCTCCTGGGGAAGTTTGACAATAAACTTGTCTGCTTCCACAGGTGTACATTGGACAAAAAACAAACCAAATCCTGATTTTCGCTTCAGTGCGCGAAGCAAGTCTTGATAAGCTTCTTCTGGTTCTGGGGGTAAATCATCATCCCAATCAGTTAAATTTGGGTTCATGAAAATTTCGCTACGGCTTCTTTAAATTCTGGAATTCCTTGAATCAATGGATGAATGTCATACCAACGCTGCATCTCTCCCTCATCATCTAAATAGCGGTATTCTAAAAGACAACGGTTATACATCAAACTCCGATACAAGTCATCATTAATAATCCTCTTAGAACAAGACACTTCCGCTAACAGACACCATTGATGATTTTCCACAGCGCGGCGATAAGTATCTCTGGCTTGAGTAATTGCTCGTCGCACCGCCTTTTCTGAAACAGGTAACTCTTCAGTGCGTCCAATGGCGTCCTGAGTTAACAATAGCAAATTCCTAACATGACCTCCACTCATTAAACAAAGTCTGTCTAAGGTTTGGGGACTGTCGAAAATTTCCGTTTCTAGTGATAGTTCCGGTGCAATTTGCCGGACTCGCTTGTTAATTACTTCTTTAACTTTCTTAAGTCCTGGCTGGTAAACTTCCCCCTTGAGAGTGTTTACCATAATCATCGGCAAAATTTGGGGGTCGCCGTAGATATCTCTGAGGTCTGTTGCCCTGGTAGAATAGACCATTGAAATAGGGACAGTGTAAATCAAATGGCAATCTAAAGCTTGGAGTTGTTCGCTGCGGTCTAAAAAGACTTCCTCATAGTTGGTGCGATCTCCGTCTTTGACTAACACCATCCGGTCTAAATTATCGACAATTACCGCCAGTTGAGTTTTACCTGTAGGTAAGTTCTTTTTTGCATCCGCTAGAAACTCATTTAACACCTCAATTAAAGTGACTGTGTAAGGATCAATTTTTTGGCGAATCCTCTGGCGTAATTCAGGAACAGCTCTTAAATTTGCGGTTAACTTGGCGAATTGAGCAACTTGGGCTTCTACTTCCAGACTCTCAAACTCTAGGGGAGTCAGCGCCAAGTCTTTTAAATCTCCCCAACGACTTTTTAACCAGTTGAGTATGGGGCGAGGACTGGCAATTTCTTTTAAATCTTTGAGCAAACGGCGGGTACAGGCGAGGAGAATATCTGTATATTGGGCATCTTCAGAATCGATATCCTCTTCATCAGCCGCAAAATAGACAACATAAAATTGCCGATTTTCTAAATACTTCTTTAGCCTGAGTAATTCTGTAGACTTCCCTGCACCCCGATGACCAGAATACAATTGGCAAGTATTTGTATTTGATCGTTGCATCCGATTTCCCAACTCTTGCAAAATATCGGCATCTCCCCGCACATCCTGACAATCTACATATTTTGGATCACCTGCGGGTAAGGGTTCAAAGGGGTTAAAGGCGTTGTAGAGGTTTGCGAGTAAGTCATCATTATTAAGCATATGTAAAAAATATAGCAATGATGCTCATAATAATCGAGATTATACAGAGTTGAGGTGGATTCATCCAGTTTAAAGACTCGTTAACGGAGTTCAGAGGTAAGCTACGCTTTGTCTCCCCTCCCCTTGCTAAGGCTACCGTGTATACATAAGTCGAAAATTCTCTACCCACATTGTTGTCAGAGTGAAACTGTCACACTCACCGACATCCCGCCCAGAACTGAAGTTCTGGGCTGATAGCTAAAGTCCACTCAAGTGGACTGAATTAATCATTTAGTCCACTTGAGTGGACTTCAGCTATGAGACTCGGAATTCATTCCGAGGCGGGATAGAAACGCAGTGCGAGATTTATTAATGATATGGCTGCGGCAAGACTTGTGTATACACCGTAGCCTTGCTAAGGGGAGGGGTATTAGGGACTTTTGCAAGAGGTCTAGTTTTTCGCCAGTGCTTCACTGCTGTTTGTAATTCGCCCGACAACCAGCTATCAAATTGCGGATAAACTGGCGATCGCGCCACCAATTCCCACCCCGCAGGTTGTAAAATTTCTCTTAATGCTTGTTCCTGAACATGGGGATAATCAGGATTCACTTCATCTTTTGGCCCAATTCCACCCAAATCTCTAGCACCAGCTTCGATACAAGCGAGTAACCATCGGTCATCTTTAACTAAATTGGGGGGAATTTGAATAGTAATATCTGGCGGTAAAATCTCACGTGCTTTAGCAATTACTTCTGGTAATTCATGAGGGTCAAAAGGTGGTGCATCAAAGGTTTGCTGATGTCCTGGACTATGAGGTTGCAGGATGACTTCTTGAATATGGTGATAACGTTGATGCATATCAGATATAGCTGTCAATGTTTCCCACCAATCATTTACAGTTTCCCCGATTCCCAACAGTAACCCAGTTGTAAAGGGAATCTGCAACTCTCCCGCCCATTGCAGTTGTTGTAAACGAACTTCAGGTAATTTACTCGGTGCGTGCCGATGTACAGTATTTAACAATATTGGCGTTAACTGTTCCAACATCAGCCCCATCGAAACATTTACACACTTGAGCTTTTGCATTTCCTCAAAACTCAACGGCCCCGCATTGCTGTGCGGTAAAAATCCCATTGAAAGCGCTAACTCGCACAAATCATAAATCCGCCCAAACCACGCCTGACGCCTTGGCGAATGGGGATGGACTTCACCGCTAAGGATGAGGATTTCACAAACATTTTGGCTTTGAAGTGGTTTTAGAATACTTTCTGCATCTGAAATACTCATCCAGGGACTTTTACCCGGTTCGCTGCGAAAGTTGCAGTAACTACAGCGATTAAAGCACTCGTAAGTAGGAACGATTGTATAAGCAGGGCTATAGGTGACAAGACGAGAATTATTAATTGACATAAGAGGATAATCTAAAAGAATGCCTTACTCAAACTATATAGATTACCGTGTGACTCTTGTTGCCATGAGATTAGATAAACAATAACTATTTTGCTTTGTAAATTTCTGGTAACTGCCACCAAGAAATATGGGGATATTCGTGATGTTCCTCGTGGTAACCAAAATGATAGCACGTGATAAATGACCACCAAATAGGACGGCTAATTGTTCGGGCACGATGAGGCTGAATATAACCTCCCATTGGTTCACTATGGGGTAAAAAAGTTCCGAAATAGAATAATTGTAATGAGCTTAAAAGCGAGGGAAGCACCCAAAAGTAAGTTAGATTATCAGTTGGTATATGGAGTATGTATTTTGCAAAGTTATAAATAATAGTTAACGCAATTATTTGCCCCCAACTCCAGTAACCTTTCATAAAATGAAAATACCAAGCGAAGAAGTTTTGGTGTTTTCCGTTATGAAAATCTGGGTCTAATTGACTTGCTGGATTGTGGTGGTGTAACCAATGTTTTTTCAATAATTTTTGATATGGTAAAAGACCATAAAGAGATAGGGTCAATGTTCCAATCAAATGATTAATCTTGGGGTTCTGGGGAAATACTACCCCATGCATGGCATCATGAGATGTAATAAATAATCCCGTATATAAAAATGTCTGCCATAGTATAACAGGCAATAACATCCACAATTTTAGCTTGGAGATGTCAAGGGAAAGTAATATACTCAGGCTAATGACCCATACGCTAACAATAACAATAGCAATTAAAAGCCCCTTAAACTGGGATTTACTTCTCACTACTGGAGTCAGTTTTGTTTGATGACTGGGTGGTTGTTCTAACTGGATCACGCTTTTACTCCGCCTAGTATTCAGGTGAAAATTTCAAAAATATAGTCATGATAAAAACAACTAACCGAGAAATTCTGTTAGTGGTCAATTTTTTACACTGGACAATGCCAATGAGCAAAAATATGTATAAATATTAAGATACTTTACCTAGTATTACACAAGCAACTGCTATTCTAAAAACTGTTTTCGGGTGAAAGGTTGGGTGATATGAGCAAGGGCACTGTTCAACCTAGTATCTACAATAACCAGCGTCTTCTTTTTGATCATTTGTAAACAGTCTGTAGCAAAGACAGTCAATACCAACGGGGAATAGAGAAAATGAGCCAGGGTGCATACTGCACTAACTGTAGCTGTTTCCAAAGCAGGTAAGCTAGAAAACCGATCATACTTAGGCGACGCTCCAAAGCTCAGGGTGAGGAGTCAGCACGAGTTCAGTAGCATTGCGGTTTTTGCCATTATATGCATTTCAGGTTGATTGCTAAGGTAAAGTGCCATTATTAAGTTAAGTTAAGAAGCTAATTACATCCTTCATATTACTTAACTTACTAATTTGGCGCTATCTGTCTCTAGTTTCAATGAAGCAACTCTAAAGAATGAGATTTTAAGGAGGTTTAGGAAATATTTATCTAACAAAAATTCCATAATTAGCTTTTATTAGCCTATAGAGCAGAGGTATTTTTACCAAACAAGTGCTTATGCAAACTTGTAGTATCACTAAAAAACTATTTTGGATATGATCAAAATCTAACGAAAGTTAGAAGGTTTCTAGAGCTTTATTACCCAAACTAATAAAGAGTAAATAGGTTTTTCAAACTTCAAGTATGACTCCTACAGTACTGATTACAGGTGCTTCTGAAGGCATTGGCAAAGCAACGGCTCTTTTATTTGCGCGGCAAGGATATGACTTGGTACTTGCAGCTCGTCATGCTGACGGCTTGGAAGCCTTAGCGCAAGAGGTGCAAAGCATTGGTTGTGCAGCACCATTAACGGTTACTTGCGATGTCACTGACTCATCTCAGGTAAACGCATTAGTGCAAAAGGCATTAGAAAATTATGGTTATATCGACGTACTGATAAACAACGCGGGCATCTTCGCATCGGGGCCAGTAGAGCAATTTTCTCTCGATGATTGGCATAAAATTATAGACACTAATTTATGGGGATATATCCACACTATTAATGCCCTTTTGCCTCATTTCCTCCAGCGTCGAAGTGGAACTATAGTTAATTTAAGTTCCATCGGTGGTAAAGTACCAACTGCTTACTTGGTACCCTACTGTACTAGTAAGTTTGGCGTGACAGGGTTGACGGAATCTCTACAAGTAGAACTACAGCCAAAAGGTATTCATGTTTGTGGGATTTATCCGAATTTAATTAAGAGTACTTTAATGGAACGGGCAGTTTTTCGAGGCAAAGATGAGCAAGATACTCAAGCTCGTCGTGGGCAGCTTGAGAGTGTGCTGAAAAATCCGGTGGTGGAGAAGCCTGAAAATGTGGCAAATGCTATCTGGGATGCAGTCAAGAATAACAAGTCAGAAGTGATGGTTGGTTCGGCGAATTTCTCACAAGCTTTGTATCGCTTGTTTCCTGGTTTGATAAAGTGGGTTTCGCGGCAAGGGTTGAAGAATCAGGATAATTAATTTTTGCTATAGGAATCATATTTGATTTCTGAAAATATTTCATTCGGGTGTGTTATGCCGTAGGCTAACGCACCATCCGAAGATTTTGGTGCGTTACGGAAGCCGTAACACACCCTACATATACTTAGATTTTTTCATAAATCAAATACTAGTCATAATATTAACCCAAGTTGTATTGTGACTCACATTCTCGTTTCGTTACATAGTGGCGATAGCGAAACATTGCTTCTAGTTGCGCTTGCACTAACCAACCACTGACAAATTCAACTGTTCCTCCGCCAGGCATAGAGAAGGAAATAGTATCAGTCAGTCTGGTTTTGCCAGCTTCGGGTTCAAATTCATGCCGATGTACCCAAGACTCAAAGGGGCCAGATATTTGTTCGTCGGTAAACAGGCGATATTTTTCATATTCAGTATGACGCGCTAACCAAGTTAAGGGTAATGGGCCGAGAAACAGGCGAAATTCTGTGATAGCACCTACATTTAGCCCACCTTCACGACGAACCACTTGGACTGGCTGCCAAGGTGGATTCAACAGTTGCAAAATATCTGGCCGTTCGTGAAATTTCCAAACTACTTCTGTTGGGGCATTAATTACTGAGGAATGTTTAAAGTGCAGCATGGAAAGAAAAACCTAAAATTCAACTTTCGGATTCTGTATCAATTTCGATATCTAAGGTATCTTCATCAACCCGGACATACAAAATATTTGGGTTACAGCAAACTTGACAATCTTCAATATAAGATTGCTGTCCTCCAGCACTCAAATCAATAAAAGTTAAGTTCGGTTCGCCGCAATAGGCGCAGTAATACTCAGCTGTGTTTTGCATGGAGTTTTCTGGATTGGGAATTGGGCATTGGGCATTGGGCATTGGGCATTGGGAATTGGGTATTAAATTTTAATCTTAGTCCTTAATCCCCAGTCCCTATTCCCTAGTCCCTAGTCCCTAGTCCCTACTGCCCAGTAACGGCTGTAGTTCTTTTGGGGATGGGTTGATATAACTCTGAGCTTCAGCCAAATGCTTTAGTAGTGTAGACTGTGGCAGAGGCCCTTGCAAGTGGCTCCAAGGTAATACTTGTTCTGTTGACCATTCGGCGTGGACGTAGAAATCTAAGTCGGGGATTTGTCCCTTGAGTTGTTTAAAAGCACGTTTGTAGCTACCCAAGGAGTCGCCAAAGTCACGAGTCAGTTGAAGAAGTTGAGAGAGCCTGCGATCGCCTCTCGACAACAAAGCCTGTATAATCGACCAATTATAACTTTCTGGGCGAAATTCTATTCCCTGTGGTTTTAGCTGTTTTTGCAAAAACTGCAACCGCTTTTCTGCTTGGCGATTCACCCCAAACCATTGAAATGGTGTGTGTGCTTTGGGTACAAAGGTGCTGCATCCGTATGTTAACCGCAATCCCGGCGCAGCTTTTTTGATATTACGCATCATCGCCACGGTTTGCTCTAAATCCTCTGTTTCTTCACCGGGGATTCCTGCCATTCCGTAGAGTTTCAAGCTTTTTAATCCGCCAGCTTTGGCGTTTATGGCTGCTTGAATAATTTCATCGTTATGCAGCTTTTTATTGACGATTTGGCGGATTTTCTCAGAACCACTCTCTACTGCAATGGTAAGCGATCGCGTGTCTCGTTTCGTCAGAGTTTCTGCTAACTGAACTGTTACGGTATTGGTTCGCACGGAGGCAATACTGAGACGGACATCATCGTACTTTGGCTGACTAATATAATCTAGCAAAGTCTCAAATTCTGGGTGTTGAGTTACAGAAGCCCCTAATAATCCTAGCCGATTTGTGACTTCTAAACCTCTTTCAATGGCTGGAATTAATGAACTTTCAAGACTAGCTGTTCTAAAAGGCAGTGTGAGATAACTCGCCAAACAAAAGCGGCACATCTCTGGACAACTTCTCACCACTTCCACCATGTAAATATTTTCCCATGCGGCTTTTTCAGTGACTACAGTTGAAGCTGATAGAGTATTTCCCCGATAAGTCTGCTTTTGCACCACTGCGGGAATTTCTGGAGAAATTGGTTTAATTGACTTTACTGCACCATCTATGCTGTGATACTCGACTTCATACAAACTGGGAATATAAATTCCTGGGATTTGTGCAAGTCTTTTTAGCTGAGTTTGTCTTGAGGCATTTCTCACTTCTTTGTACGCCTCAATAAAATTCCCCAGGAGGTTTTCGCCATCTCCCAGTAAAATTACATCAAAAAAAGCTGCGAAAGGTTCGGGATTCGCTGTGAGAACGGGCCCACCACCAAAAATTATCGGATGAGAATCATCACGAGAAGTTGCCAGAATGGGAATTTCTAAAGATTCCAGCAGATTTAAAATATTCACATAATCCAGTTCCCAGGAAATCGAAAATCCCATAATTTCCGGGGTTCTGGGGAGTTGTTCGTGAGTATCTGTAAACAGGCGACTCACCTGCACATCATCACGCATAGCCAAAGTTGCCCAAACTACCTGATAGCCGAGGCTAGTGATACCTACGCTGTACTCATTGGGAAAGGCAAAAATGATGGGGATAGCGTCGGTGTCTGGGTTAGCGGGGGTGAAAAGGAGGCGTTCAGAGGTAAATACAGATGAGGTCATGATAATTCGTAATTCGTAATTCGTAATTAATACAATTAGACTCAGGTTATATACAGGGAGTTTGCAATTAATTGTTTTTCTTCTTGCTATTCACAGAATATATCCTTTTACTGTCACAGGTTTTAGTTATGAGCAGGGTTATCTATATTTAATTTTAAGCCATAGAATTATCAAGTTAAATAACAATGTCACGCTATTAGCAAGAATAATTGGCAAGGCTTGTAAATAGATTCCGTAGATTAACCACAAAAAAACACCAATTATGAATGTAATTAGCGTAACGATAGAAACATCTTTGGCTGATTTCGTTTGCCACGTTTTAAACATCTGTGGCAAAAAAGAGATTGTGGTTATTGTGGCAGCCGCTAATCCTAGAATTGTCAGAAAATCCATGCGATGCAAACCTATAAAATAAAGTTTTCATTGGTTAAACAACTTATAAATTGATTTTTATCATACTGTATTAATGTCTTCAAATTTACATTGTAATGTAAGGTAGGAAGTGGAAAAAATAAAAAGGGAAAAGAGTTAAAATCTTTTCCCTAATCAGTAAAGGATAGGTGATTGACACTAGGAAAAACTATCAATTAATTCTTCACGGGATAACTGCAAAAGTAAAGGTGTAAACTCTTCTGGTGGTAACGTCAATAAAGGTTCAATAATTGCTTGAAGCTCATTATCTATTTCACCAAAGCGAACTTTGAGCAAGTTTTCCACCACCAAGCGTTCTCCCTGCTGAATTCCTGTTTCGAGTCCCCGTTGTTCACCTTCTTGTATCGCCTGTTCTCGGTCTTGTTGGTAAAGTGGTGCTAATCGCATAAGTAATTCCCTATCTTCCTCGTCTTGATTTTGAGTGACTTGTAAGTTTTGTTGCAAGTTGTACAGCAATTCTAACGCTGCTTTTCGGAAAGGATTATCAGGAGTAAGCGCTTCTAGTTCGTCAATTGCTTGCTTTTGAACGTTGCCTCTACCGATGATTCTCAGCCATAAGGTTTCTGAGATTGATGGCAACTGATGAATTGCTACTATCACAGTACGCAAATACTCTGGCATGAAGTAGATTCCAGGCAGGTAGTCAACTTTTGGGTTAGCACCAAAT
The DNA here is from genome assembly GCF_034932245.1 of Nostoc sp. UHCC 0251. Classification (NCBI taxonomy): domain Bacteria; kingdom Bacillati; phylum Cyanobacteriota; class Cyanophyceae; order Nostocales; family Nostocaceae; genus Nostoc; species Nostoc sp. UHCC 0251. The sequence goes on along the minus strand of NZ_JAYGHD010000076.1, from coordinate 9,539 downwards.
CCTGATAAGAGTTGCGCTGATGCTGTGGGGGTAAGAATCCATAATTTTGGTAAATCAGATTCTAGAATGCGTGTTTTATTTCGATTGGACTGTCGTTGTAAATCGCCACGTACCTCTAATAATTTTAAGAGGCAATCGCAAATTTCTGTAGCTGATGCTGCGTTACGAAATGGTTCAAGTAGACAAGGGGTAGTGACAAGTTGACCTAATAATCCAAGTGTTTGTGGCATGTTACTTGGTTGTGGTTTAGGAATGAAATAAACGTCAATTTGTCTAACTTCTCCTGCGACTCGTCTAGGTGCTTGGACTTCGCCGTAAGGAGTCAGTAATTGTTCAAGATAGTCTTTGGCAAATTGGTCGTGAATAAATCTGGTCATGTTGGTAGTTTGATGATGCAAACCAGTTTATTTACCATTAGCTTACGGCTTTTTGAGATAAGACTTAGCCCAAGAGTAGCGTTGTGAATCTTTTTTCAGCAGATACTCTATTACTTCTCGACGCTTGTTTTCATCCTTAGCATTTTTCACTACTCGCTTGATTTCAGAATCCATATCTCTAGGATTAGCACCACGTTTGATTGCTTCTTGAAACCAATACTCACCATCTGAATATTGATGCCGTTCAAAACAAATAGCTCCCATCAAGGTGTAAGGGTGATGGCTTTTTGGTTGATACTCGATAGCTTGACGAGCGCAATTTTCTGCGTTATCTAGTTTTTGAATATCTCGAAAGGCTCCACCTCTGCTAGTTAGTAAAGCTGACTTGAGTTTATTTTCTTTGATTTTGTCGAATTCTAAATTATTTGTCAGTTGCAATGCCTGTTCTGGTTCATCTGCTTTACGCCAATGGCTACTAGCATTTGCTAAGTTCCATTTGTTGCCAGTGCGCTGAAACTCCTGCTCATAAAAATTTGCTTCAATTGTGTGGTAAGAAATCCAAATTTTCCCAGAGACTAAATTCTTCTCTTGATACTTATGCTCTTTTTGCCAGCTATAATAATTATATGTTGGTTGAGGCACTTTAATTTTAGTCTCTTGCAGCCAAGCAAACTCTGTTGGTTCAAGTCGCTCTTTTAATTCAAGTTTTTGCAAAACTGTGTATAAAAGACTGGTGTGTAATTTATCTTGATAGCCTAAAACATCATATTTTAATTTCAAAGTTGCAAAGTGCTTTTGTCTAGCAAAAATAATGATATCTTCACGTCTATTATTTTTCAGCCACTCAATTTCTGATTCATTAAGTAGTTCTCCTAAATCTATTTTAGATTTTAGGGTAGAGGCGTATTTTTCATTTGCAATTTCTATAATCTCAGTCAGCTTGCGTTTTTTGAGGAAGTTAATATCCTGTTCACCTAACTGATTGCACAATTCAAGCCTTTTAAGAATTTTATACAGGTGACTCTTAGGCGTTGAATCCTGATACTCAGTTGCTTTATACTTAGCTTTCAAGACAGCGAATTCTCGTGTTTGTTCCAATTCTTGAGCAATGGCAATTGTTTCGCTAAGTCCTTGCTGTTCTAGCCAGTTAATTTCTGACTCACTCAAATTATTTTTTGCGTCAATGTTTTGCAGTATTGGATATAACGGACTGGATAATAATGAGTCTGAATATTTAATCGCTTGGTATTTCTCTTTTAACTCAGCAAACTGAGCTTCTTTTTCTGACTCCTGTTGCCTAAAAATTTCTGCTGTCTCAAATAGCTCTTGCTTTATCAACCATTCTAATTCAGGGGTGCTTATTCTTTGTTTGCTTTCTAGTTTATTGAGAGTTTTATATAGTGGACTATTAATTGATGAGCCTTGGTATTTTGTAGCCCGATACTTTGTCTTCAAAGCAAAAAAATGCCTCTCCAATTCCACTTTATGAATAAGAGCAACTGTCGCACCAAGCCCATTATTTTTTAGCCATTCAATCTCTGAATCCGTTAGTGGATTCCCTGAATGAAACTTCCAAAGGATTGGATACAGAATAATAGAAATATTTTTGAAAGCTCCTGATAATTTAGGGACTTGATACTGAGATTTGAGAAGGGAAAACTCATTTTCTAAGTTTCTAAGTTCTTCTAACTTATATTGCTGCTGTAGGCAAACGGTTTCAACTGTTTTAAAAAGTTCTTGCTCTTTTAACCAAGAGAACTCTAATTCAGTTAACTCAATCCCTAAATCAACTTTTCGCAATATAAGATACAGAAGACTAGAGGGTGATGAATCGTTATATTTAGTTGCTTGGTATTTGGTTTTGAGGCTAGTAAAGTGTTTTAAACGATTTTGATACTCTTTGTCTGTATTGATAGTAGCAGTCATAGCACTTAGATAAATGTGTTATCCGCTACTATAGCAATACCAGTAGAAAACGGCGAGTCAGACACCTACTGTCCTTGTTTGCGGTGCTTGCTGCTGTTTAAGTCGCCTGAAATACGCTGCACTGATCTGGGCTAACACAACATCAGGAATTAAAATCTTAGCAAGAGGCACAATAGTAGCTGGAACGATTTTCAAAACATATCGTTAAAAATCCCATTGCCTGAAAGCTAGAGAATGCTGAAATCCAAAAAAATTATATGAATGCTGAAAAATTATTAAACCAAGGATCAAACCACAATTTGCAAGGGGATTACCAAGGGGCGATCGCAGCCTATACCCAAGCAATAAAACTCAATCCTAACTATGCCGAAGCTTACCATAATCGGGGGATTATTTTAAGTGGTCAACTCAAAGATTATCGGAGTGCGATCGCAGATTTTAATCGCGCCATAGAAATCAATCCCAATTTTGCCACAGCCTATTGTCACCGAGGTAATGCACGTTACTTATTAGCCGATTACGAAGGAGCGATCGCGGATCATAACCAAGCATTACAAATCGATCCAAATCTCGCCCAATCTTACCACAGCCGGGGTAATGCTTACTTTGCCCTAGAAAAATACGACAAAGCGATCGCTGATTATATCCAAACAATCGAAACTAGTACCCAGTTAGCTGATAATATCAATATTGATATTGCCAATGCTTATCATAATCGGGGTGTAACTTGTTTTGAAAGCGGCGATCATCAAGGAGCGATCACAGATTTTCAACAAGCTTTACAGTGGCATCCCAATTTTGCCGCAGCTTACAGCAATCGGGGTAATATTCACCATATCTTAGGAAATTTTCACGAAGCGATCGCTGACCATAACCGGGCATTACAATTAGATCCAAACTTAGCTGAGGCTTATCATAATCGAGGTAACGCCCACTACTCTTTAGCAGACTATCAAAGTGCGATCGCAGATTACAACCGCGCCCTAGAAATTAACCCCAAGTTTGCCGGAGCATATTACAATCGGGGTCTGGTTCTTGCTCATCTCAAAGAATATCACCGAGCAATTGAGGATTTTAACCAAGCGCTAAAGTTCAATCCTGATGATGTACAAGCCTATTCGGAACGGGGTCTTGTTCGTAGTACTCTTGAAGACTATGAAGGTGCGATCGCAGATTATGACAAAGCTTTACAAGAAAATCCGACTCTAGCTTTAGTATACGGCTTTCGGGCGAACGCTCGTCGGCGACTGGGAGATTATCAAGGCGCAATTGAAGATAGTAATCGCCTGTTACAACTCAATCCTAGTTTAGCTGAAGGATATTGCGATCGCGCGGCGGCTCGTCGTTCTTTAGGAGATCATAAAGGAGCAATTAAAGATTACGATCGGGCATTACACATTAATGATAACTTAGCCGCAGCTTATTACGGTCGCGGTATTGCCCGTGAAGCTCTGCAAGATTTACAGGGAGCAATTGATGATAACACCCAAGCAATAGAGTTGGTTCCGGAATTTTCGCAAGCGTACTGCAATCGAGGTAATGCTCGTCGTCTTTTGGGGGATGAACAAGGAGCGATCACAGATTATAATCAAGCATTGAAAATTAATCCCGATTTAGTTGAAGCATATTACAACCGAGGTTCTACCCATTATGCTTTAGAAGAATATGAAAGTGCGATCGCAGATTATACCCAAGCATTGCAAATAAATCCCCAATCTGCTGCATTTTACAGCGATCGCGCTAATGCTCGCTATGCAGTAGAAGATTATCAAGGGGCAATAGAAGATTACAGTCGGGCGATCGCGATCGACCCCAGCTTTGCTGAAGACTGGTACAATCGGGGTCGTAGCCGTTCTCTATTGGGAGACTTGCAGGGAGCGCTTACAGACTTGAACCTCGCTTTACAGCGTCAGCCTAATTGGGCTTCAGCTTACATCCTTCGAGCAGATGTCTACCGAAATCTGGGTGACTCTCAAAGAGCAATTGCCGACTTCCAGAAATCCGCAGATTTGTATTACCAAGAAGGGAATATCCAGTATTATCAACAAATTATTGAGCTAATTGAACAGCTTTGATGAGGGGATTGGGTACTGGGCATTGGGCATTGGGCATTGGGCATTGGGCAGGGACATCGTTATTCTTCCCCTGCTTCCCCTACTCCCTACTCCCTACTCCCTACTCCCTACTCCTCAAACCGAAAGTGTTCCATAAAGCGGCGGTCAATCCAATCTTTGTAACGCCACAAGAGTTTGTGAGGTGGTAAAGTGAAGATGCCTTTGGTTGCAATCGCTCGTCCGTCTCCTGTACCAATTAAACTCAAATATTGTTTTTGTGGTCTATAGGGTTTGAGCGACTTACCTACTAAGATTCGTTGCAAATTCTCAAATAAAGGCTTGCCTTGCCTAACAGCAAATACCCCAGCTTTCGGACGCGGATGATTTATCATTGTGGCAATGTCACCAGATGCAAATACCTGCGGGTGCGTTTGAGATTGCAACGTGTCCTTTACCAAAATAAAACCTTGCTCATCAGTTCCTAGTCCAGTCGTTTTTAACCATTCAGGTGCTGATGCTTGTGTTACCCAAAAAATTTTATTACACTCTACTGTCAAGCCAGATTCGCATTTAATTTCAAATATTTCTTTAGTTTCCCTGTGTGGTGTAGGTGCAACTTTACATACAGTTTCTCCAATATGTAGCTTAATACCTCGCTCGGTTAAAATTTGCTGAATTTGATGCCGTACTGACGAATGGTAATTGGGCATCAGTGCCGTGCCACGCTGGAATAAATGAAGTTCCAGATTTTGAATTGGTTGTTGAGTTTGATGTAAAATGCGATGTAAATGAGATTGCATCGACAGCGCCAATTCTACACCGCCAGCGCCTCCACCCACGATCGCAATGCTAATTGGTTCTTGAGTATTTTTACCTACAGCTTCAATTAATTCATACCAATGTTCCAATAGGTGCGATACTGGTTTAGCTGCGATCGCATATTCTGCTGCACCTGATACAGACACTGTGGCCGGAGTGCTGCCAATATCAATAGACAGCACATCAAAATCTACCGCAAGTCCGCTAGCACAAAGAACTTTGTGATTTTCTAAGTCTAGGGCAACTACTCTGTCAATATACAACTGTGCTTGAGCAAAGTTCGCTAAAGGTCGCAAGTCAATATGACATTCGTCGTGGCTATAAAATCCGGCAATGTGTCCTGGTAACATTCCAGAGTAGGCTGTCTTTTTAGCTACGGTGATTAATGTCAAACGGACACCAGGTAAAAACTTTCTCCCAAACATTTTCAGGGCAATTGCATGGCTGTGACCACCACCAATCAGCACTAAGTCTTTAACTATAGGCTGTAATTTTTGCTGCATTGAAGTAGTTAATAACAATATTATTTAAGTTGTGAGGTTTTTTGTGTTCGCGTAGCGTCTCTGTAGCAATAGACTACTCTTTATGAATAAGTGGTTTTTAACGAATGGTTTATGACTGCTTTAACACTAATTATGCATCAATCCAAATTATCAGGATTAGGGTTAATCGATAGTGAAGAATTAAGAGCAGCGAGTATAACTAACGATTGAGGATCATAGGTAGTATATATGTTAGCGTCTACTTACTCAACATTTATTTTATCTATTTTGTTCATTGCATTAGCATGTTCAGATATTGACCACGCATAAAACAATAGCATACGCGTTTTATCTTTTTAAACCTACTTTTATCAATTAAAAATGTTGACAGTAATTATTAATGCTTTTCAGGGCATAAAAAATATTTTACCGACAAATGACGGTCAGCTATCAAAAATATGTCTGTGGATACATGCTTTTGAGGAAAAAATTAATCAAACTCAGCATCATTCGCCGAAAGAACGTTTAAGAATAGCAATCGAACAACTAGGGAATAAGACAATAGAAACCAGTCTAGCTGTAATTAATGATTTAGAGGAAATTGCCCAAAATCATCCACAGTACCATTGGATAATTATGGACATTCTTACTAATTTTGTACGAGAGAATGCTCCTTACATACCCCAAGAGAAAGTAACGAGCAACCTGTCAACAAAAATTCGTGTAGATATTCAAGCAGCCCTTACCGTTATTGCTAGAAGAGATGTAAACAAAGACCCAGAGAATGAGCAACTTGATTTAAGTTACACGGATATAAGAGGAGCAAATCTGAATCGAGCGTACCTAAAACAGACAAATCTCTATCAAGCTAATCTTGCTGGAGCTAACCTCACAGAAGCTAATCTCGCGGGAGCAATTCTCAGTGCAGCTAACCTAGAAGGTACTAATTTATATTTAGCTAACCTAGAAGGAGCAATCCTCAGTGCAGCTAGTCTAAAAGGAGCTAACTTAGAAGGAGCTAACCTCCATTGTGCAAGCTTATATTTAGCTGGGCTAAATGGGGCAGTTCTCAATGATGCCATACTCGATGGGGCAAACCTCAGAGAAGCTAAATTCTCTGAGTAAAACACTCCCTTTGGGGAAGTCAAAAGTCAAAAGTCACGCATAATTGTATTCCGAGCTTCTTGCACCATTGGAAATGGTATGTAAGCTATAGTATAGTTCGATGTCATTAACTAGTTAATTGAGTGTCTTGACACCTATTATAATTTTCTGCTAAATGCTATACTATTTTTCCCCAACATCTAAGTAATAATTCTAGGTTGTAAGGAAAATCGCTACCATGTCTTCTAAAAAGACAGACGCTCTTTTGAATTGGTTGATAACTATAACAGTTATATTTGGCTTCTCCTTGACTGTAATTTTTTTCGCTTTGTCTAGTATTAAAGAATTGTCAATTCAGGAAAAAATTCAGTATAGAAACCAAGCATTAACAACTACTGCAATAGTTTTTCTAGCATCGGCAGCAATGTTTAATACTTATTATGCAGCAAAGCGTGCCCAAGCGATGCATAAAAATGCGATCGCAGCTGAGAAAAACCTGGAAATTGGCATTCAAAATGCAAAAGTTAATCAAGACAGATTGATTTCAGAGCGCTTTATGGGGGCAATTGCCCAGCTTGGTCATGAAAAGGTTGAAACCCGGACAGGCGCAGTTTATGCATTAGAAAGAGTTGCTCAGGATTTTCCTAAAGAACACTGGACAATCATGGAAATTCTCACTGCTTTTGTGCGAGAGAATGCACCTATCCAGCAGGTGAGAGTAGAGCAACAAAAGCCAGAATATTCACCAGCCGCTTACTCAGGTAGGCGTAGAGGTGGGTCGCGTCCGACACAGCAGTTAGAGCAAAACCTCCATGAAGAATTGCCAACAATCCGCACCGATATTCAAGCAGCCCTAAGTGTCATCGGCAGGCGGAATTTACTCGAAGACCCCAAAGATCAAAAACTCGATTTACGTAATATCGACATCAGGCGAGCAGACCTGCTAGGAGTTAATCTGCAACAAGCAGACTTACGTGGTGCTGACCTGAGTGGGGCTGACCTGGGTGGAGCAGACTTGAGTGAGGCTAACTTGAACGGCGCTAAACTCGTTAGGTCTATTCTCTATGAAACCAAATTACTAAAAGCTAGCCTCTGTGGAGCAAACCTTTCTTGGGCTAATCTCAACCGCGCTAATTTCTCTGGGGCAAACATGCGTTCAGCCAATCTCTCTGGAGCAAGTCTGCGCGTGACTAATCTGCAAGGAGCAAACCTCTATAAAGCTAACTTACAACAAGCAATCTTAAAAATCGCCAACCTTTCTGGGGCAAAGCTATTTTTAGCTAACTTGCAAGGAGCAAAACTAGGTAAAGCCAATCTGCACATGACGGGTTTGATTGGTGCCAACCTCTCAGGGGCAAACTTGAATGGTGCCGACCTTTCGGGAGCTAACTTGAATGCAGCCAAACTCCACCAAACAGATGTCTATTTTGCCAACCTCTCAGAAGCCAGTTTAACGGAAGCTGACCTGTATCAAGCAAACCTCATCGGAGCTAATCTGTATAGGGCGACCTTTTATCAAGCTAACTTGGCTCAGGCGAACCTGATGGGAGCTAACTTTTCAGAAGCTGACCTTAGTGATGTCAAACTGGAAGGGACAATTTTAACAGGGGCTAAAAACTTAGAGTTACAGCAGATTAGAAAAGCACTTGGCGATCGCACCACTCGCCTACCTGATTATATAGAAGCACCGACAGATTGGCGACAATCAAGTTGAGTTATCAAAGCATCATTAATTATTTGGGCGCATTCTACCAGTTTCACTTAATGCTATAGTTTTTACCAAAAGTCTCCGTAATAATTTTGGAGATGAGGAAGACGAAAGCTATGTCTGATAACAATACAGACACACCGAGAAATTTATTTATAATTCTAATTTTATCGAACATAATTCAGTTGGGTATTCTGACCGAAAAACTTGTAGGAGAATATAGAAGAGAACAATCTTGCCTATAGTATTAATCAATGTTGAGGGAAAAACCATGCAATCAGCTTTACGTATCACAACCAAAGTTTTACCAGGAAACAAAATAGAAATTGAAATTCCAGAAGCTGAAATAGGCGATAGCGTTGATGTATTTGTGATTTTACCAGAAAAAGCTGAATCAAAACATCGTTCTGTACTGGAAATTATAGAAGAAAGCCGTAGGAGACACCCTTCTCGAACTGCTGAGGATATAGACAGACAACTACAAGAAGAACGCTTATCATGGGACAGCTAATGCTTCCAGCAAGTGGCTCTATTTATATAGATACTTCAGTGGCTATTTATACTATTGAAGGCATCTCTGATTATTACTCTCTTCTGCAACCACTATGGTATAAGTTTTATGCGGGAGAAATTAAAATCATCAGCAGTGAACTAATATTAATGGAGGTTTTAGTTGTTCCATTGCGTAATGGTAATAGTTCTTTAGTAGCAGACTATGAAGAACTATTATTATCATCATCTCAATTACAGTTAATTCCTATTAGTCAATCAATACTACGACAAGCTGCGAATATTCGGGCTACAAGTAACCTCAAAACACCCGATGCTATTCATGCTGCAACAGCTTTATCTGTTAATTCCCACCAATTTATTACCAACGATAAAGGTTTTCGTAACGTTCCTGGTTTACCTGTTGTTATCCTCAATGAAGTTTTAGCATCTTAAACAATTCGCACAACAATCTTATAGCGGTTCTCGTTTATGTGAGTACACCCGTAGGGGCACGGCACTGCCCATTGGTGTCAACTTAACGTGAAAGCCAGCCTAGAACCAGCTTTTACATATTGTC
>NZ_JAYGHD010000075.1:0-19387 GCF_034932245.1 Nostoc sp. UHCC 0251 | reverse complement strand
TTGCCTATTGCCTATTGCCTATTGCCTATTGCCTATTGCCTATTGCCTATTGCCTTACTAGACTTTATATTACACTTAACAGAAAGAAGCAAGCTGTGAAGGAAAAAAATAGTAAGTATACTAACATTTATTTTGTACGGTTTGCTTTTTGTAAATATTTATACTTAATTCTGGCAAGCGATCGCTTGTTTTATTTTCAAGAAGCTGCCTCAATGACACGCTGCGCCCAGCAAGCGCAACGTCTTCTGGTGGGGCGATCGCACCAAATCAAATTTGAGCCTTATTTGGATAATTTCGGATACATTACCGCAAATGCGCTGATACTTTATTTTCTCCTCTTCATAAATTCCGCAAAAACACCGTTACGCTATTTGCACTTGTGATCAAAACTTAGAGCATCCAGTTTATTAGGGCGTGTTTATGACCAACCCTGTAAAGACGGTTATCCAAGTCAATCTGGAGATGGCTCTAGAAGTAGCTCAAGAATTGGAGCAAGCTCCATACACTCAACTCGGTGCTTATTGTTTGGAGATTTTGCGAGAGATAGGATGTCCTGGTACTGAACTCCCAGTTAGCTTACAAACTCGCGATCAGCAGCTCAACTTTATCACAGGCTTTGCGTCTTATGCTTTTGGGGAGGTACAAAATGTACAGAGCATTAATTGAAGATATATTTTATGAGCCAGAAGAGGTAGAAGAAGCTACTTTTCCCGCCACAGATAAAGATTTGTTAATCTTAACAGAAAAATTTTTAGAGTTTGAAATTCCTTCAAAGGTTTTCTTACAAGCTATAGCCATTGCTGATTACGATGGTGCAGCAGCTTTCCGCTACGTTGATAATTATTTGATTACCCTCAAAAATAAGAATAAACGTAAGCAAAAGAAATTACTTGTGTTAGGTGCTTCGACTAGGTTTGACAATAATTGATGTGTTTTTTTTACAATCTAATTAACAACCAATACGATTTAGATAAGATAATTTGTACAACCGATGTAGAGACATTGCATTGCAACGTCTCTACACATTGAAAACGCCTAAATTCCTAGTAAAGCTCAAAAAGTTAACAAATACTCTTTTGGTTGTTCGCAGTATTTTCAGCTTTTTAGCGAATTGCTTTAGCATACTAAGTATTCAAGAGCCATCTTTATTAGATCAAGCATTTTTATGTGTGCGCTAATTATGTTAGCTTAGTCCGTTACGAATTAGTATTACTCTCTCTTAAGACAAACTTGTTCATAGCTTTTACCAGCGATATCCCAAGTGAATTCTGTTTCTACTAGTTGTCTGCCGTTGTGAGACAATTCTGAACGCAGATGTGGATGCTCAAATAGTTTACTAATAGCACTGACATACTCCGTCGGTTTATTAGCTCGTAATGCCCGTAATGGATGATTAGTAACATCTACGGCTAATCCTTCTAAGCCGCGATCGCTAGCCACTATCGGTACACCAGCGGCCATTGCCTCTAAAGTTTTATTTTTAATGCCAAACCCAGTCCGCATGGGTACAACGCAGATGGTAGCTTGATGCAAATACTCTACCATCGAAGGCACACGCCCAATCACATTAATTTCTGGTTTTTTATCAAGTGCTAAAACTTCTGACACCGGATGAGAACCGACAATATCAAAAGTTGTATCAGGATACAATTTTTGAATTTCTGGCAAAACTTCGTTGCTGAAAAAGCAGACAGCATCAATATTTGCCAAATTATCCATTGCACCGATAAAAATTAAGCGATGTCCACCTGGATCGGTGATCCGGTTGGGGAAAGAAGTTAAATCTACGCCATTGGGAATAACTGTAATTTCACCATTGGGGTTGAACTCTTGTAGTTGAATTTTATCTTCTTCTGTTGTTGCGACAATTGCCGAAAATTTAGCACAGTAGTTTTGTTCATAACGCCGCAAAAGTGGCAGATTAATTTTGTCTCTAAGGGAATTTTCCGAAATGCCCGTTGATAATTGGTTTCGACAGGTAGCGTAAACAGAACTATGAACATTAACTATAGTTTTCAACTGTTTCTGAAAATGTGGCTGCACATAAATTTCATTAACGCTATGTTCACAGGTGATTACATCGCATTTCCCCGCTTCCACCCATTTGTCAACCCACGTTTGCATCTCAACTGAGTAGCGGTTGAGGACACTTGGCGGTGTCCCCTGTTGCAAAAATCTTCCAAATCGCTGTATTTTCTGCAATATTCCGGTGGTTCCCGAATCTGGCGGGCGTTCAAAAATGGCTAGATGATCCACACAATCGCGTAATCCTGCTACTTCTGCGTCTGTCACATCGCCTTCGCGTTGAGTTACGAGGGTAATACTATGGCGTTGACTCAAGTATTTAAGTAAATTAAATGTCCTGACTTGGGTTCCCCCGCGCGTTGGTGGGTAGGGGAAGGTGGAAGATAGCATTAAGATGTTCATATAAGTAATGAATTAAATGTGATACATACACCATGACCTGATTGGAGGCTGTATGTCATCATTTGATATTGAATAAACTTCACGCGATGTGCAACTTAATTTTTGACCTCTCTCCTTTTAGGAGAGAGGCTTTGAATCTTACTTCCCTTCCCTTGTAGGGAAGGGGCTGGGGGTTAGGTCTTCTTTTATTTTCCCTACTCCCTACTCCCTACTCCCTATTTTCAAGGCAAGCCTATTGCATTCAACCGATAATCACTACAAATTACAGCATAATCAAACCCAGTCTGACACCCACAGCAACAGCCTCGGTGCGGCTGGAGACACTGAGCTTTTGAAAAATGGATGAGAGATGAAATTTGACGGTATGCTCTGAAATGTGCAAGCTTTTAGCGATCGCTTTATTCCCTAACCCAGAACCAAGCATACCCAAAACCTCTATCTCGCGTGGTGTCAAGGTTTGTACAGGATTTGCTACTACTTTTTCCCGGATAGACAGTAATTCTACAGCATCCGGGTGCAGCACCACCAAACCAAAAGCGATCGCCTCCACAGCAGCAACAATTTCTGACTCTGTGCTAGTACTGGGCAATATCCCCCGGATACCAGAACGTAACGCCATCTCTAAATCGATGCTGTCGAGTTCCTCAACAATGACGATCATTTCCAATGGGTATTGCTCCTCTTGAATAAGCAGCAATTTTTCCCACACCGATTGTTGAAGATTGCTACTCAAATCTACCAGCACCACATCTGGTTTTAATTGCCCAATTTCCTTTGCTAATACATCCAAATCGGATGCACTCCCCACAACCGTTAGCCGAGGATTGGTAGTTACCACAGCTGATAACCCTGCCCGCACAACAGGGGAAGTGGCAACTACCATCACTCGGATCATGTCGCCTCCACAGCAGTTTTCCCCGACTGCATGGCAACATAAAGAATGAATTGCTGCCCACCGCGTATGAGTTGTAGCGCTACAGATCCTTTACTGTCGTGGAGATATTTAGTTAAATCATTCATGTTAGTGAATAATCGCCCCGAAACTCCAATTAAAACATCGCCGATTTGTACACCAGCATTTTCTGCCGGACTGTTAGGTAGAATTGACAATACCAGTAAACCCAAGCTACGCCTACCTAAAAGCACAGGTTGCAGTGTAACTCCCAATTGCGGACGACTATTTCCCTGTAAAAAACGCTCAACGGTGCTGCTGGGAACTGCCACAGCCAAACCATTAACAATCATCGTATTAATTCCCACGACAAGGCCTTGACAGTCGGCAAGTGGCCCCCCAGAATTTCCAGGATATAGCTGCAAATCAGCCATAACAGCCCGTGGATTATTTGCATGAATAATTCCAGTTGTCACAGCACCACTGTCAGCAAAGGGATTACCCACGGCTAAAACTAATTCACCCACTCGTAGCGCCTCAGAATTACCAATGGTTGCAGCAGGTAAATTAGTGGCGACAATTTTCAGGGCTGCTAAATCCTGCTGTGGATCAAATTGTGTCCGCACTGCATCAAATACCCTTCCATCTGCCAATTCCACAGTTGCGCGGTTGCTAGTTGCGACATGGGCATTAGTAATAATTAGTCCGTCAGGTTGCCAAATTACACCGGAACCGACTCCCAGAGAGCCGCTTTTAACTTTGACAGTGCGTAGGCGTAGTTTAGCAGCTACCTCTGTTAATTCAGCAGCGATGTTAGTTAATGTTGTGTTTGCCATGTTATACAATTTTTGAGCATGTCAAAGTAGAATTTGTTGGCTGACAATAGTTTTTAGTCGGGTTGGGATAATTGAGAATGCTGCAAGATATCAGTCAACTCAACTTCAGAAATAAAATTCTGAGAGTTCCAAGTTCAGAGGCTGAACGTTCGAGTAAAAAGGTGGAAATTTCGAGTTCAGAAGCCCAACGTCCGAGTTCCAAATTACGAATTACGAATTACGAATTACGAATTACACAGGTCGTTCGCCAACTGCGATCACTAACTCAATTAACACTCCACCCCGGACAACTTGCACTTTGACAGTTTTACCAATGCGATCGCTACTATTGAGCAGCGCCAGTACATCACCTGTATCGCCCACAGTTACGCCATCGAACGTTACCAAAACATCGCCAAGCAGCACACCTGCATTGTCAGCAGGCCCAGAAGGCTCAACATTAACAACAATTACCCCAGTTGCAGAAGTTAAATTGAGAGCAGTTTTCAGGTTCTTAGGTAAGCGTACAGGTTGCATTCCCACACCCAAGTAGCCTTTTGGAATGCGTCCTTTTGCTACTAATTGGTCAACCACGCGATCGACTGTAGCATTGGGAATAGTCAAAGCAGTACCACGTCGCCCCGATGTATTCATACCTACAACAAAACCAGCAGCATCTACCAGCGGCCCGCCTGCAAAACCAGAGTAAAGGGTGATGTCTGGGCGAATGAATTGGTCAATATTCCCACCACTCATACTCCGCCAAGCACCGCTAACTACACTCACCGCACCCATTGCCGCCCTTAAGTCACCTTCGCTACCTCTTGCCAGTCCTAATACCAGATGACCGACTTTGAGCATTTTAGCATCGCCAACTTTTGCCACAGGAATTTCTACATTTTCTAGTTTAAAAACAGCTATATCGGTGCTAGAGTCGTGACCGATGAGCGTTACTGGTGCAGTACTACCATTTGATAAGGTAATGGTGATGTCGTCATAGCGTTGGAGAGATTCATCAGAGGTAACAATGATACCATTACGCCAGTGAATGCCACTTGGAGAAACACGAGTACCCCCATTCACAGCAACCACAGCACTTCCAGCTTGTTCTACTGTGTCAGCTAAACTGTTGGATAAAGCCAGTAATGAAGACATAAGATTTTTGTGCCAACTTTCTTAGATGTTCAGATCGTGCCGTTTTCTCAACACAGATGGCATCGGAAAAATGGGGAGAATTCATCCTAGAAAAATGGCTAGTGCCGCAAGGCGGAAGTCAAAAGTTAACACTGAGCGAAGTCCTTCGCGTAGCGTCTCGCACAGAAGTGTCAAAAGTCAAAAATCAAATCGGATTGCTATACAAGATTTGAAGCCATGTACGTGGCTATCCTTCGTGAAAGGGAAAATCTCAGTCCACTTGAGTGGACTTTAGCTATTAGCCTTGGAATAAATTCCAAGGCGGGATATCAGCACGACACTTTGACTATTACAAAAATGTGGGCAAAATATCACGAACACCAAGCGTATTGCATTCTAAGCTTGAATAGCAATGAAATGGCAGATAAACAAATGCACACCCAATCAAGAAAAATCAACCTGCTCACTCCATCTAAAGAATTACCTCTATATGGCAAAAGAATTTTAGTCACAGCACCAAGAAATTATGCTTATAGGTTATCTGAACAAATCATCAAACAAGGTGGTTTACCTGTTTTCATGCCTACGATCGAAACCTGCTATTTATCAAACTACACTAAGTTAGATAATGCTCTAAACCAAATAGGTGAATTTGATTGGATTATCTTCACAAGCAGAAATGGCATTACTGCATTTTTTCACCGGATGAATGATTTAGATATTCCTGTATCTGTGGTACAAAAATGTCAATTATGTGCTTTAGGGAAAGATGCAGAAAGCTTATTGTCTTTTTGTGGCAAAGTGGATTTAATCCCAACAGAATCTAGCCCAGGTGGGATTGTCGCTGAATTAGCGAAACTGCCAGAAATTCACCAAAAAAAAGTATTGATACCTGCTCCAGAAGTTTTTGGTTTGCCTGAGCCGGATGTTGTACCCAATTTGATTACGGATTTGCAGCAATTGGGTATAGAAGTAACTCGCGTACCCACATATATTACACAGGGCTTAAACACAAGTATCTACAGTGTTGAATTAGATATGATTCGTCAAGGATGGATTGATGTAATTGCCTTTAGTAGCACGGCAGAAGTAGAAAGCTTTTTAACAATGGTCAACTCGCAAAACGATTATGAACGCTGTATAATTGCATGTTTCGGCCCTTATACAGCTGCTAATGCGCGAAAGTTGGGTATGAATGTCTCTATCGTGGCTAAGGATTATAGTTCATTTGAGGGATTTGCTGAAGCGATGTCTACGACGGGCTACGCCAACGCAACATTTTTTTCTCAGTGAGTTTGGTCTAAAGCTTTTGGTACATGTAAACTTGCCCCACTCATCGCTTGAGAATCTAAAATAGTCAACCACAATCAACTCTAGACTAGCAGCACATAAACCCGTAGTATCGAATATGGAGTTTATATGAGTTAGGAATTGTTACATGGCAACTTACAAAGTTACATTGCGTACTCCAGACGGTGAACAAGTAATTGACGTTCCTGAAGATGAGTACATCCTGGAGATCGCTAACGAGGAATATGATCTGGACTTGCCCTATTCCTGTAACGCTGGTTCTTGCTCAACCTGTACCGGGAAGCTGATTTCAGGTACAATTGACCAATCAGATCAGAACTTCTTAGACAACGATCAAATGGATGCAGGATGGGTTCTTACCTGCGTTGCCCGCCCCACTTCTGATTGCGTCATCGAAACCCATCAAGAAGAAGCGCTTAATGCTTAACTAAGAAATGTGGATTTAATAAAGAGCAAGTTTTGTAAGATGCGTTAGAACATTTATCCTAGCGCACCTAAAATCTGAGATGCGATCGTACTTTTGGCGATAACACACTCTACTAGATTTAAAATTTTGCACTTTTGTAACAAATCTGTATCGGCTGAGTAATTCATGCAAAAAAGCGCTCTCCAAAAAGGGAGCGCTTTTTATTTAATTTAATAGATAGCTAGCAGATATAAAGCTGAAGTTAGCCAGATGATGCTAAATTAACTTTGACAACTTTATTCTTTTCTTCTTCAGCTTTGGGTAGCGTCAGGTTCAAGATGCCATCTTTATAATCTGCCGTAACATTGGTATTTTGAATTCGAGCAGGTAAAGGAATTACACGTTGGAATTTACCATAGTGGAATTCGCTTTTGATCACACCCTTATCTTCAGATTTTGCTTCAGACTTTCGCTCACCACTCAGGTATACAGCATTTTCTGTAACCTGCAAATCTAAGTCTTTAGCTTCAATTCCCGGAAGTTCTAGCAACAGAATAATCGCATCTTCAGTTTCTTTTAACTCAGCAGCGGGAACTCTGGATAAACCTCTATTTAAAAATGCAGTTGGCAAAGTCTCTTCATCAAATAAGCGATTGATTTGACGTTGCATCGCGTTAAATTCTTGCCAGGGGTTCAAACGTACTAATACCATATCTCTACTTCGTATAATCACTAGGTTTGGTGTTTCAGGATTGGAAGATTTGATTCCTTGCTTTGTTCTCATAGTATTTAAAAATAAAAGTGGGGTAAATTCGGTTTTTATCACCTGAGTGATGATGATTGCCGAACCAGAAATCCCATTACTATAAATGTACGGTAATCTAAACTATTGAGGTTCGGTAAATCCGACAAAAACAAACTTGAAATATAGGATTACTATTTGATTTTTGAACAAAGTTAAGTATTGTAGGGTGCGTTAGGATGAAATCCGTAACGCACCGAATCCCTGGTAATAGTGCGTTACGCTGTCGCTAACGCACCCTACGTATCTTTTCAAAAATCAAACCGGATTCCTATATAACAATTCTATTTGAAATATCGGTATAAGTGTAACCTCGCTCCTGCTCTTAAAGCTTGCAACGCGTAGCCTATCATACAAGTTTTTAGAAGATTCACGCGAATAATGATAATAATCCGACTTATTGTACTTTTTGATTTTTACAGAGATAAGATAATAAGAGATTCCTCACAAACTGACGATAACAAATATGTCAACAAGTTGGATTTACCTCATCGCCGCAATCCTATTTGAAGTTTCAGGCACAACTTGCATGAAGTTATCGCAAGGATTTACTAAAATAGGCCCTTCCATATTTATAGCTGTCTTTTATGTACTTTGTTTTACTTTTTTGACCCTTGCTCTCAAGAAACTTGAGGTGAGTGTGGCTTATTCTGTCTGGGCTGGATTGGGAACTGTCTTAATTGCTATTATTGGTATTATCTTCTTCCGAGAATCTGCCACACTTATGAAGCTCATTTCCATCGGCTTAATAATCATGGGGGTAATTGGCATAAATGCAAGTTGATGGGGAATGTTAATTAGCCAGATCCTCTATCATTTGTGAGACTTGACATTAGCTCAAATAAAAATACCTCGTCAATGTTGGAATAGACGAGGTAAATCAAATAAAACTGATGATTATACTTGTTGCTGTTGTTGGGAATAGATCAGCAATTTCTCTTGTTCCGCTAGCAGAACAAAATTAGCAGACTTAGCTAAATGTTCCTAAGAGTATAGTTAACCTCAGTAAATATAGCCCATAATTAATTGATTTTAAAGATTTTAGCTCAAAATTTATTTATTAAACCCAGCAGAACGACGGTAAAGCAACCAGATAAATAGCGGTGAACCCAGCAACGCAGTGACGGAACCTACTGGTAGTTCTACTGCTCCTAGTCTAGAGAGTAAATCTGCAAAAGTAAGTAACCATGCACCTGCAAGGGCGGAAAGTGGCAAAACAAAGCGATGATCTGTACCAACGATGAGGCGGACACCGTGAGGGACAACAAGACCAACAAATCCAATCAAGCCACTGATGCTGACTGCACCTGCGGCTAATAGAGTGGCGACACCACCAATTAACAGGCGCGATCGCGTCAACGAAACCCCCAACCCCACAGCCAAATCATCTCCCAATGCCAGCACATTTACCGATCGCGCCAGCAAGCATCCCCCAATTAATGCAACAATAATGTAAGGGCCAGCCGTAGAAATTTCTTGCCAACCCCGTCCATTAAGGCTACCAACCAGCCAACTCAGCGCAATTTGAATTTGACCGTCTTCAGCTAAAAGCAGCAATGTACTTTGTACAGCGCCTAATAAAGAACTCACCGCCACTCCGCCTAAAATTAACCGTTCAACTGAAATTCCCGAACCCGCCCGACCGAGCAAAATAACGATCGCTGAAGTTAAAATTGCTCCTATCCACGCTGCTAGAGGAATTGCGATCGGGAATATTTGCCACACAATCATGAGAATCACAATTAATCCAGCACCCGCAGAAATGCCCAAAATAAATGGATCGGCAAGACTATTGCGTAGCATTCCTTGCAGCAATGCTCCTGACATTCCCAAGGCTGCGCCGACAATGAGAGCAGCGGTAATGCGTGGGAGACGCAAATCCCAGAGAATTGTCTGTTTAACCGGATCGCCTTCGCGGAGTATGGCTTGCCAAAATTCCGACATACTTAAAGGTACTGCTCCTTGAGAAAGGGACAGCGCTAGCGTTACTACCAGTGCTGCACTCAGGAGTAAAACAGCCCAAAGTACCCGGTGTTCAGTAAAAATTTTCTGAAATGGTCTAGTCAAATTTCAGTCTACTATTTTCATTAACTATAATCTGTCCCAAAGAAAGCTGCATGTTAAAGATAGCTTATCTTTGATTAGGGAGCAGGGAGTGGAAGTTGAGCTTCAGAAGGGGAACGTTGAGTCTCAGAAGCTCAACTTTCAAGTTTTAACCTACGTCATCATGGGCAAAGCGGTTAAAGAGGAAGTCTAGGGCATAATTACGTAGTTGGTAGTATTGGGGATCTTCCATGATGCGGGCGCGATCGCGGGGACGAGAAAAGGGAATTTCCATGACTTCACCAATTTTCGCATGGGGGCCATTGGTCATCATTACCAATTTATCTGCTAAAAATAGTGCCTCGTCGATGTCGTGGGTAATCATCAGCACTGTACAACGGTTATCGCCCCAAATTTTCAGCAATTCTTCTTGTAACTCTTCTTTAGTGATGGCATCCAACGCCCCAAAAGGTTCATCTAAAATTAAGACTTTCGGACGAATCGCCAAAGCACGGGCGATAGAAACCCGTTGTCTCATCCCGCCGGACATTTGCATTGGTTTCTTTTCCATTGCATCAGCCAGTCCCACCATTGCCAAATGATCGCGCACGATCGCTCTTTTTTCGGCTTGTGGTTTGTTGGGATAAACGGCGTTAACAGCTAAGTAGATGTTTTCAAAAGCAGTTCGCCAAGGTAGCAAGGCATAGTTTTGGAAGACAACCATTCTGTCTGGGCCTGGCTTGGTAATGGGTTCTCCTTCAAGTAACACTTGCCCAGAGGTGGGAAAGTTAAAACCGGATACCATATTTAACAGTGTCGATTTACCACAGCCAGAGTGGCCGATAACGCAAATAAATTCGCCCTGTTCAACGTTGAGGTTAACGCCGTCGAGGACGGTGAAGGGGCCTTTCTTTGTCGGGTAGACTTTGGTAACATCTTTAATTTCTAGAAAAGGTCTGCGGTTGGTGGTTGCAGTGACAAATGGTTTTCCTAGTGTGTTTGTCGCAGTCAGGTTGCGGTTTTGCATGGTGATTTGGGGATTAAAAAGCTAAATGTTAAACAAAGATTCGTTGACTCAGAATTTGCACCAGTTCCCACGACCGCCTCAGAATTCATTCTGAGGCTTATAGCTAAAGTCTTCTAAAGAAGACTAAGTAAGTAAGGGTTTTAGTCCACTTGAGTGGACTTGAGCTATTAGCCTGAGAATTTATTCTCAGGCGGGATAGGCAGGTACAAGATATAACTTGAGGGAGTTCAAAGACTCGTTAACGGAGATAAAAGGTGGATTCATCCAGTTCAGAGGTTCGCGTGTGATGTGCTACTTCTTCCACTCCCTCTTTCTCTCACCATTGTTTTATGACGCGAGTCTCCTTCTCGGTGCATCAAGAACAACTTCCGCAATTGAAAAGTCACGTTTAATTTTCAAGTTGTTGAGATAAGCGATCGGATCATCGGCGTTAAAGGGAGTACCATCGAACAGTTGGATCGGTTGGCGAATATAGCTAATATCCAAACCTAATTCTCGTGCGGCGGTACTGAAAACACGCACGCGACACACCCGTTCAACAACTTCTACCCAATTTCTGGGGAAAGGAGTATCACCCCAACGCGCCAATTGACTCATAATCCAAATTTGTTCGGTGCGACTGGGGCGGTTAATGGCAGACTCAGAATAAAACTGGTGATGGGCATAGTCCCGCAATGGATGGTCTAAGTCACAGGCAAGACTATCTGGATCTTCGAGTTGAATGTATTCTAAATCAGTGCTGACGTAATCTCGCCCTGCTAAAATTTGGCGAATTTCTTGGGTATTTTCAGGATTTGCACAATACACGCAAGCTTCTAACAAAGCTTTAGTCAAGGCGATATGCGTATTTGGATAATTTTCTGCCCAATCTTCCCGCACACCAAGAACTTTACCGGGGTGTCCCAACCAAACTTCTAAGTCGGTAGCGATCGTAAAGCCGACATTTTCCACAGCCGCGCGGTAGTTCCAAGGTTCACCCACGCAGTAACCATCAATGCTTCCAGTTTTTAGGTCGGCTACCATCTGCGCTGGGGGAATGGTTTTCATATCCACATCGCTATCGGGGTCAACTCCTCCAGCCGCTAGCCAGTAACGCAGCAGCAAGTTGTGCATAGATGCGGCATGTACTACTCCCATTGTGTGCCTTTGCTCACGGGTGCGAAGCAGGTATCTTTTAAAATCTGATAAGGTTTGTACACCTTCGTCATAAAAGTGTTTTGCCAAGGTGATGGCGTTACCGTTGCGAGTCATCGTAAGGGCAGTGACAACGGGCAGAGGCTGGTTATTATGTCCTCCCAAAGTTAACCACATCGGCATCCCTGAAGGCATTTGCGCCGCATCTAAATAACCACCACTTATGCCATCTTCTATACCCCGCCAGCTACTTTCGCGCACCAGGTTAACTTCATCTAAACCATGCTTGAGAAAGAAGCCTTTTTCTTTAGCAACTGCTAAGGGGGCACAAGCTGTCAGAGGTAAAAAGCCAATTTCTAGGTTAACTTTTTCTAATCCATGACGGGCAATGTCGGCAGTTTTCCGCGCCCGAATTTTCTTAATCCGTTTCTGCTGATTGAGGAAGTAAATCATCTCGCTCCGCAAGCTGTAGTAGCTGGGATGTTCTACTACTTCCATCCGCTTGCGGGGTCTGGGAATATCCACTTCTAAAATGTCACCAATTTTAGATTCGGGGCCGTTGGTTAACATCACAATTCTGTCAGATAACAGCACCGCTTCATCGACATCATGTGTCACCATCACGGCGGTAACTTGATTTTCTTCGCAGATTTGCATGAGTTGTTCTTGCAAATTGCCGCGTGTGAGTGCATCTAATGCACCAAAAGGTTCATCTAGCAGTAGTAATTTGGGACGAATCGCTAAGGCGCGGGCGATCGCAACTCGCTGTTTTTGTCCACCCGATAACATTCCTGGTTGCTTATCAGCATGGGGACGCAAACCCACCATATTTATATGTTTTTCGATAATGGCGTTGCGTTCATCTGCGGGTGAACCTTTCATTACCGAGTCCACAGCGAGGGCAATATTTTCTCTTACCGTCCGCCAAGGTAATAGCGAATAATTTTGGAACACCACCATCCTGTCTGGGCCAGGTTTGGTGATTTTTTGTCCTTCTAAGGTGACAATACCCTCAGTTGGCAAATCCAAACCCGCAATCATATTTAATAGAGTGGATTTGCCACAACCGGAGTGACCAATCAAAGAAACGAATTCTCCTTTTTTAATTTGAAGGTCGATTCCTTTGAGGGCGATATATTTGCCACCACCAGTTAATTCAAAAACTTTGTCAATTTGATCAACAGCTACAAACATACTTATTAGTCCTTTGTCATTAGTCTTTTGTCTTTCGCCATTAGCCCTTAGTACGTGGTCATTAGTCCTTAGCTTTCTACAAATCACCAATGACTAATGACTAATGACTATTTTTGCTCTGTTGGTAAAATCTTGTTTTGAATCCAACCCATGAATTTGTCTAGTAATAAACCCACTGCACCGATGTAGACTAGTGCCAAGATAATTTCGCTGATGTAGTTATTTTGGTAAGCATCCCAGATGAAGAAACCGATGCCGACAATACCTGACATTACAATTTCGGCTGCGATAATTGCCAACCAAGCTAAACCAATCGCAATTCTCAAACCTGTAAAAATGTATGGTAAGGCAGCAGGAATGAGGATGTTAAAGAAATAGTCTTTCTTGGAAAGTTGCAGTACTTTAGCGACGTTGGTATAGTCTTGAGGTATTTCTTTGACACCTACAGCCGTGTTAATTAAAATCGGCCAAATTGCGGTGATAAAGATAACAAATAAGGCGGCGGGTTCGTTTTGTCTTAAAGCTGCTAAAGAAATAGGTACCCAAGCCAAAGGCGGTACTGTTCGCAATAGCTGAAACAGAGGATCTAAAGCTTTAGACATGGTTTTATTAACACCAATCACGATGCCTAAAGCAATACCAACTACGGCGGCTAAAGAGTAACCAATGACAACTCTTTGCAGACTAGCCCAAATCTGCCAAAATAATCCTTTATCAATGCCACCCTTGTCATAAAAGGGATACAAAATCAAAATCCAAGTATCTTGTACAACCTTAATTGGTCCTGGTAATGTCGCTCCAGGAGTCCAAGAAAATATTTGCCAGATAACTAGAAATATAGCAATGGCAATAAATGGTGGTACAAATTCAGGAAACTGTTTTTGCAATCGAGATATCAAACTTTTGTCCAATTTAGGGGTTACTGGTCTTCGTTGAGCAAGTGTCATAAATTTCGTTCTCCTAACTAATATTTTTTAAAGGATGCGATTTATCACGCCTTTAATGACTAAATAGAAACTTTCTTGATTTGCAGACTCTTGAGATAAGCTTCTGGATTTTCTGGGTCAAATTTTACACCATCAAAAAATTCTTCTACACCACGAGATGCATTTATAGGAATATCAGCCGCTGTGATACCTGCTTCTTTCGCAGCTTCTTTCCAAATATCTTCACGGTTAACTTTATCGATTAATGCTCTAGCCTTGGCAGCATTATTCACAATGTAATCTTTGGGTAAGAATCCCCAGCGTACACTTTCGGTAATGAACCATAAATCATGGCTCTTGTAAGGATAAGAAACGCTACCTTTTTCATCTTTCCAATACAAAGCTGCCATTGATTTATCATCAATTTGGCGACCTTCACCCATGTCGTATTTACCCATAAATGGGTCGATTAAAACATCAACTGGCACATTAAAATAGGCTCTTTGTGCCACAATTTCTGACATTTCTTTGCGGTTATCAAAGTTATCGCACCATTGTTGAGCTTCCATGATGCCTTTTAACAGTGCTTTCGTCGCTTTGGGATTTTGGTCAACCCAGTCAGCCCTCATGGCTAGATATTCTTCAGGGTGATTTTTCCAAATCTCTGCTGTTAATGCAGCCATGAAACCAATTTTGTCTTTAACAATGCGGAAAGGCCAAGGGTCGCCAGTGCTAAAAGCATCCATTGTTCCCGTCTTCATGTTGGCGACGGTTTGCGCTGATGGAACTGTGAGCAATTTCACATCTGTATCGGGGTCAATACCACCAGCTGCTAACCAGTAGCGAATCCAAAAATCTTGGTTAACGGCGGGAAATGTTTGGGCGGCTGTGAAGGGAGTTGGTGAAGCTTTAAGTTTGGAGAATAAAGACTTGGCGCCGGCTAGTTTTAAGCCCATACCGCTACCTTCGTGCTTATTTGCGATCGCAATACCATTCCCATGTGTAATTAACTGACATAATACATACATGGGAATTTTTTGATTACCCTTGGTAATTAAACCTTCTGTAATTAAATGTGGCATTGGCATTTGCCATTGACCACCATCTATACCACCACCGGCAGAACCAATTTCTACGTTGTCTCTAGCTGCACCCCAAGAAGCCTGTTTGGCTAACTCTACATTTGTCATGCCATACTTCGCAAAAAAGCCTTTTTCTTTGGCAATAATTAGGGGGGCTGCTTCTACAATGGGAATATATCCCAGGTTAACTGTAGTAGTTTCTGGTTTTTGTTCGCTACTAATATTAGCAACTGGTTGAGCAGTTGACTGTGCTTGACTATTGCCACCAGTCAGGTTTTCAGGAGGATTACCCAAACAGCCTTTAAGGAATACAGCACCCGCAGATACTCCGGCTGTGAAGATGAATTTGCGGCGAGAAATTTGATTAAAAAATTCTGTCATAAATATCTCCTGAAAACGTAAATGTTATTTTTTATAGCTATGACAATTTAGGCAATAGACATTATGTTTATTGCGCCATTAATGATTAATCAAGCTATATTTGGCCAAGCGATCGCAGCCATTTCATCAATGAAATAGCTAGCTATATAAAAACTCGGTTAAATTATTGGCTCTGCTTTTCTAGTGTGATGCAGAGGTGTCATTCACCTTGTTGAAATCAGTTTACAGCCTTTGAAGCTAAATTTGTTAACTCGGAGTCTCGATTTATTAAACAAATATTAGATTGGATGTATAAGGAAAAATTTATCTATTTTCCTTAACTATAGGAATAATTTTTAATATATCAACTCTTATTTATGAAGACTATTATGTTTACTTTATGATTTACTGTCTCGGTTCATTTTCTAACTTAATTTTAGTCGTAATGTGTCATATATAAGTTTTCATTTATCATCACTATTATGTTGAGACTATGATTTATCTAGCAATACTATTTGACTTGGAAACACCGAGAGGCTCAGATCCCCGACTTCTTCAAGAAGTCGGGGATCTTTTCGTTCGTAACTCCTATAAGCAAACAATTGTGAGTATTTTAAGTAGTATATTCGGCGTTAATCTTCACGTAGTCGTAACTCAAATCACAACCCCAAGCTTTACCCACGCCATAACCATTGCCAACGTTAACGGAGATTAACACCGTATCCTGTTGCAGATAAGCACCTGTGGCTGCTTTTTTCAAATAAGCACTTGCTGCTGCACGGTCAAATTGCAGAGGTTGTCCATTTTCTAACATTAAGAAATCCCCTAGCTTAATTTGCAAGTTTTCTTGCTCAAATGGTACACCTGCACGTCCGGCGGCGGCGGCGATGCGTCCCCAATTTGGATCGCGTCCAAAGATTGCAGATTTAACTAAGGATGAACCAGCGATGGTTTTGGCTATTTGTCGGGCTGAAATTTCATCATGGGCCCCTGTTACTTCCACTTCAATGAGACAGGTTGCGCCTTCACCATCACGAGCGATCGCTTTGGCTAAATGCTGGCAAACGGCTGTTAACATCGCCTCTAATTTCTCTGCTTCTGCGCCCCATTCTATAATTGCTGGGGTGCGAGATTGACCATTTGCCAAGGCAATTAAGCTGTCGTTGGTGCTGGTATCACCATCCACAGTAATGGAATTAAAGCTTCTATCAGCTGCCCTTGCTAACATCTGCTGCCAAAGATGAGGCGAAACCACAGCATCACAAGTAACAAATGCCAGCATGGTTGCCATATTGGGGTGAATCATGCCGGAACCTTTGGCAATGCCGCCAATTCTTACCGGGCGTTGGCGCAGCCCACCGGAGGTATCAATTATAGTTGTCTCTAAAGCAATAGATTTTGTTACCAAGTCTGTAGTGATAATCGCTCCGGCTGCGGCATCTGAGCCTGTTTCTGATAGTGCTGCTACTACTTTGGGAATTCCGCTTCGCAAAGCATCCATCTTAATTCTTTGACCAATCACGCCAGTGGAAGCCACTAACACAGATTCAGATGGGATGTTTAGTGCTTGACCTACTGCCATAGCAGATTCTAAAGTATCAAGGTAGCCTTGACTCCCTGTAGCAGCATTTGCTTGTCCAGCGTTGCAGAGGATGGCACGAGCGCTATGTTTGGCTTGCAAGCGTTGGCGACAATATTCTACACAGGCAGCTTTAACTTGGCTGGTGGTGAATACACCAGCTGCGATCGCTTCCACCTCTGAGAATATCAAAGCTAAATCTGGCAACCCCGAAGGTTTCAACCCTGCGGTAATTCCCGCCGCTTGATATCCCCTGGGTGCTGTGATGCCACCTGTGATTTTTTGCCAATCTGCCATCATTCTTCACTCTAGTAAGTTGTGGAACATTTTAAAACCCCTACATTAACTGTAGGGGTTTAGCATCAGGTTATGACCTCAGTAGCAAAACTCTTCTAATTCTTCTAGTTCTTCAATCGGTGCTTCACAAAAGTTACAACACAACCAGCCACAAGTATTTACGCTTGGCACTTCTTTAAACTCAAAATTTTCGCGTAATTCGCTAGAGTCAAGCTCATCACCGCAAAAAGGACATTTGATTTTACAGTTTATTAGTTGTGGCGGTAAGTTCATGATTTTGCGATCGCTCTTGATAACTCCCGGAATAACATATTTGCAACTTTAGACATCAGCTTGTTTTGCAGGTGTCTACCGTTGAGTAGCTGCTTACCCGAAGCATCAACCTTGCTTTTGAGCGTTTCCTTGTAAAGAGCAATTTCGTTGCCAACGGGATTGTCAAGTAGGCGGCCATCAATTTCAATTTTGGTGATCACGTACTGCCAGAATGTCATTCGACATAAGGCTGAACCACTCCCTACTTCAACTAGCTTATCTCCAGACTGTTCTAGAACCGTTCCCATACCCAGCCTGAGTTTAAAGGCATCGCGGCTGCGGTTACGCTTAACCCTCTTTATGTCACCGGGAAGAAATTTCACCACACGCTTGCCCTTCTCCCGCGTGACTTCCTTTTTCTTTACTTCCCGAACTTCTCGCTCGATTAGCTGTTTGCCATTGGTCAAAAACGCTTCAAATGGGTAAATGCGACTCAGCAGCCTAGCCCGAATCCTCAGACCAAAATTAAACTGGTCAAAAATTTGGTTATACGTTTTAAACAGCTATCAAACCGAAAATATTTGTTCTATTGGTTCTGGTGCTATCGAATCTACTATTAAACAGATAGATCGGCGATTAAAAATCTCTGGAGCACAATGGAATGAATCTAATGTCTCTCAAGTACTCATGCATCGCTGTGCTTATCTTAATGACAAGCTTTAGGTGCTGTTAGTTCGTTTGTTCTAACAAAGTTGATATGCTCCCAGGCAAATTGCATCTGAACTGGGTAGCATCAACAGTGCAATCGCAAGATCCAAAAAAGCAGATGTGGAAATTGCAATTAGCGACGGACTCTCACCCCAGGAGATTGAAAAGCTAATCCGCCCATAAAAAGTACGGACACTTTGCGCTTGACACGGACAAATGAGAGTGATTAAATATAAATATGAGGCAAAGGAATCCGACCCCAAAGCCTCACAAATTAATACATCTTTAAAGCAAACCCCTAAAGAAGTTGACGGAGTAATTTCAGCTATCAGCGATACATCAGGAGAGGTTGTTGGTCTAGCTGTTTCCTTCCCCTACGATGCTATCAAGGTGAATATGATTAAGTGGATTAATGGCAGGAAATGGGATGCAGCCAAAAAGCGATGGATTGTTCCAGTCGAAAAAGCCGATGAGCTACTAAAAACATTTCCGAATTTTAGACGTAGCGAAAAAGTTTCAATTATTGAGGAATCTTTAAAATAATGTCAAGAAAGGGGGAGTCAATTACGCTCTCCCTGTCCGCACAAGAAAAATTGCAATTAGAGCAAATTGCTTTAGAATTTGGGCAGACATGGGGAGAAGATCCGAATATTTCAAAATTAATTAGAGCCATTGCAAAGGGAGAATTAAAAGTTTGTTGGGGAGATGAAGAATCGCCCATGACGAACCAGCAGCGCGGTGTGATGAAAGCCGCGATCGCAATGATCCAAGAAGGTTTGAGTAAGTTGATAAAAATAATCTGAACTTGAAGGTAGTTACCATCCGCGATCGCGGATGGTAAATTACCATTTGAGATTGAGAAACTAATCCGAGGCTGGAAGAATGACCAATGACCATTGCCCAATGCCCAATAAAAAGCGATCGCGCTCCCGGAAAGTGACAGAAGCGGTTGACGGACGAGGCTATGTCCGCAATGGATGAAAGAAACCAATAGATAT
>NZ_JAYGHD010000074.1:0-19417 GCF_034932245.1 Nostoc sp. UHCC 0251 | reverse complement strand
GGATCTAACTGAGAGGTGCGGGGAATAATATCCCCCATCGACTCAACCAAAACCAAGACTTTAAGGATGGGGAGTTTAACCTGGATTTCTCACAAAGCTTGAAGAAACAGGGGTCAAAAACTGCCAAAATGTGTGTTGTGCAACAATTACAGCAGTTTGAAGTATGACCCCAAATAAAAATGATTGTATACCGGAGTATATTTATGTGATTCAACCCTTTGTATTTGCATGTCTATTTTTCTTAATAAAGGTTATTGATTTTAGTGCTAATGGTTTTTGATGTATTTTATTTATCTTAATATTTTCGGTTATTACGTTGATTTTCTCTGTGCTATGGAGGTATTTCAACTATGTATTAGATGTATTAATTAAATCATTCCAAATTTTGCTAATCCAACTCGTTTTTTCTGACTCGTGAGAAATCCGGGAATAGCACTTAACAAGTGAGACTTTCCAGATTCGTTTGCACCAACAATTGTTGTAATTTTGGGATCAATCGAAACTTGAATATATGGGTAATAAGTATCACCTATCATTTCCCAGTGTTTAGGTTTTCTATTCTCTTGTTTTCTCAGGAAGTCGTCATTGAAGGATTTATAGAAGCGAATGAATACTGTCTTTAGATGCATAGGGTAAAATTTGATAGCACTATTGTACTACTTGCGTAGCTTGCTCAGTTATAACAGTAGTTTTTGATACATGTCATTACGCGCTCAAGAAAAATTCAATAGATCAGTCTGCTGCATCACGCATCTGATCCAATCTAAATAAAAAAATAAAAAGCCCGCTCATGTGGGCTTTCTAAATCAATTAAGTTATTGCTTGACTTACCGTTTCGCCAACTTCTTCGACATCTTCCGTAGACGAATTGATTGGGGTGTAACTTCTACTAATTCATCAGGGCCAATGTATTCCAAAGCACGCTCTAGGCTCATGTCTATCGGTGCTTGCAGTTGCACTAATTCATCCCCACCAGCAGCCCGGTGGTTAGTTAACTGCTTGGTCTTACAGATATTCAATTCTAAATCTTGGGAGCGATTGTGTTCTCCCACGATCATACCTCTGTAAACCTTTGTGCCGGGAGTAATAAAGAATGCTCCTCTATCTTCGGCGTTTCTCATGGCGTAGAAGGTAGAAACACCTTCTTCAAAGGAGATTAAAACGCCTTTGTTACGGGCTTCAATATCACCACTGATTTGACGGTAGTCTAAGAAACTGTGGTTCATGATGCCTTCGCCACGAGTCATCCGCATGAATTCACCCCGGAAACCAATCAATCCACGGGCGGGAATGACAAACTCTAGCTGGGTGCGATCGCCACTACCTGGTTGCATATCTTGCATTTCGCCTTTGCGTTGTCCCAGGCGTTCAATACAGCTACCCACACCATCAGCAGGAATGTCTAACACCAAGAGTTCGTAAGGTTCGCAAGGTTGACCGTTGATTTCGCGGTAAATTACCTGTGGCTGAGATACCTGAAACTCGAAGCCTTCCCGACGCATGGTTTCAATTAAGATACCCAGGTGAAGTTCTCCACGACCGGAAACCAGGAATTTATCGGGAGAATCGGTTTCTTCGACACGCAAAGCAACGTTGGTTTCAAGTTCGCGGAATAGGCGATCGCGTATTTGTCTTGATGTCACCAACTTACCTTCTTGACCAGCAAAGGGCGAATCATTCACCCAGAAGGCCATTTGCAAGGTTGGTTCATCCACTTTAATTAGTGGTAAAGCTTGCGGTTCATTGGGGTCAGTAATCGTTTCCCCAATATAAGCATCAGCGAAACCAGACACCGCGACGATATAACCTGCGGTTGCTTCTTCCATCTCTACGCGCTTCAGTCCATCAAAGCCCATTAACTTGGTAATTTTTCCCTTGACAATGGTGCCATCTTCTGTAACTAAAGCTGCTTGTTGCCCTGAGCGGATAGTACCGTTGTGAATTCTGCCAATGACAATCCGTCCCAGATATTCAGAATAATCTAGGGTTGTGACTTGCAATTGCAGAGGTTTCTTGCTGTCGCCTACTGGTGGTGGAACGTGTTGCAGAATCGCATTAAACAGGGGTTGCATATCTACCGATTCTGCTTCCAAGCTTTCCTTGGCGAAACCTGCCATGCCGGAGGCAAACAGATAGGTAAAATCACACTGGTCTTCATCTGCCCCTAATTCCAAGAACAGATCCAAAACTTTATCAACAGCAACGTGGGGGTCAGTTTGTCCACGGTCGATTTTGTTGATGATAACGATGGGGCGCAGCCCTTTTTCTAAAGCTTTTTTGAGAACAAAGCGTGTTTGGGGCATGGGGCCTTCATTGGCATCAACAATCAGAAGACATCCATCAACCATGCCAAGTACGCGTTCAACTTCGCCACCAAAGTCAGCGTGTCCAGGAGTATCAACAATATTGATTAGTGTTTCTTTGTAGCGAACCGCCGTATTTTTGGACAGGATAGTAATACCCCGTTCCCGTTCTAGGGCGTTGGAGTCCATAACGCAATCCGGAACGTCTTCGCCTTCGCGGAAAATGCCGGATTGTTTGAGGAGTGCGTCAACCAGGGTAGTTTTGCCGTGGTCAACGTGGGCGATAATGGCGACGTTGCGAATTGGGAGCGTCATAGAAACTTTTGGTGAACTCTAGAGGGTGTTTATAAGATTTACATTTGAATGCTAGGCTGTTTTAACAGAATTGGGTATGATCAGCAAATTCTGTAAAGAACCTTTAACAATTCTAGCGTAATCGTCACAATAGCGGGGAGTTTTGTAAATACCACAATTGAGATGTGTGGTATTTACGGACTTATTGGGATAAAAAAAGCTTATGTTACAAACAGATGTGGCGTGAAGTTTCTAGCTTTTCCTAAGTCACAGCATCGATGGGTTGTAATAATCCGCTTTCCGGTTGTTAAGTTTGGGAAAAAAGCTCTAGGGTTAACTAAATATCAGGTAAAATAATTGCGATCGCACCCTTCCATAATAGTTCATGAATAGTTCATGTAGAGACTTTACAGCGCAAATTCTCTACTGAGATTTAAGGTATATTTTAAAAACTAATAAAATGACAGCGATAATTATATGGTCTGCTGCCTAAATCCCAATTGCGAAAATCCCCAAAATCCTGACGGGACAAATTACTGTCTCAGTTGTGGGACACAGTTAGTATCGCTACTAAGAAATCGTTACCGCATAACTGCACCATTAGGAAGAGGAGGATTTGCACGCACATATGTAGCAGAGGATATAGACAAGCTAAATGAACGATGTGTTGTTAAGCAACTGGTTCTCAGCCAATTTTATAGCAATCACGGTACTCACGCACATCAAAAAGCAACTGAATTGTTTAAGCGAGAGGCTAAACGCCTACAAGAATTAGGGGAACATCTGCAAATTCCCAATTTGTATGCATATTTTAAGGAAGGTGAATATCTCTATTTAGTGCAGCAGTTTATCGAAGGTCAAAATCTGTTGCAAGAGTTAAAACAATACGGAATTTTTGATGAAAGTAAAATTCGAGCTTTTTTAAATGATTTATTATCTGTGTTGGTAGCCATACATCAACAGCAAATAATTCACCGAGATATTAAACCAGAAAATATTATTCGCCGTCAGAGTGATAATAAGTTAGTACTAATTGATTTTGGAGTTTCTAAGCAAAAATCGGAAACTTCAACTACTGCAATTGGAACAATTATTGGTTCATTAGGTTATGCACCAATTGAGCAAATGCAATTGGGTAAAGTTTTTCCTTCTAGCGATCTTTACAGTTTAGGTATAACTTGCTTTCATCTGCTAACCAATATTTCTCCCTCAAGTTTCTCTCTGAGACAAGGCTATAGTTGGACTTCTAGCTGGCGACAGCATTTGATACAACCCATAAGTCATGAATTAGAGTTAATTATTGATAAGTTACTCCAAGAAAATCATGAACAGCGTTATCAGTCTGCACAAGCTGTATTACTAGACTTGAATAATCTTCCACCCCTAAGGCAGACCTTACCTCCTACAGTCATTTCGCCTTCTCAACTATTAGAAGCACAACCACAAACTCAAAAAATAGTAACTCGATATTTACCGCAATTATTTTATAGTAAATTATTTTCTGGGGCAATCATTGCTGGTTCAGGTGGTTCATTATTAGCACTTACACTTATAAGTTTTCTCGGAACTACTTGGATTAGTTCGGGATTATGGTTGCTAATTTTAGGAGGATTAGTATTTATTCAATCTCGTTCGCTTGTGGAAAAAACTTATTTAATTGCAATTACCATAATAGCAAATTTATTTATTGTTTTGATTTTCAAAGATTTGCTAAATAATTTTTTACAAACTGGTTTAAATGGATTGTTGATTGTAGTATTACTGTTTATTCTTGCATGTTTATTGACAATTATCCTTGTGGGTACGTCAGAAATAATAAACAAACTTATTTCTAAATATTTTTAAATTCCCAGTTTCGCTAAATCTTTAATTACATCTTTATTTTTGATAAAATTTATACAATTTAGGGAATTATTTATGTCAAATAAAAAAGAAAACTTGAGGTTACTTATTTCTCTGGGATTAGCTGGAATAATGGTAGCAATTATTTTGTGGTTAATTAGCAAACTTTCTTCTACCATCATCCCCTCATCATCTAACCCTATATCAGCTTCATCTTCACTGCCACCAGATAAGCCTTCGTTCATGAATTTAGGTACAAGGATTTTGGTGAAAGTACAAACCAACCCTGAAAAAAGAGATGGAGTTAAAGCTTTTGGTGAAAAAAATTTTACCACTGCGGTAGAAAAATTTACTGCATCTCTCAAAAAGAATCGTAATGATCCGGAAACTTTAATTTATTTAAATAATGCCAAAATTGCCCAAGACAATTCAGAAGCTTTAAAAGTTGCTATTATTGCACCAATTAACTTTGATGCTAGTTTATCAGAAGAAATTTTACGTGGTGTAGCTCAAGCTCAAAATGAAGTTAATAATCAAGGTGGAATTAATGGTAAAAAATTACAACTTGTAATTGCAAGTGTTGAAGATCGAGAAGATTTTGCACGGCTAGATAATGAATTAGTAGAAGACAAGAGCCTTTTAGCTGCGGTAGGTGTTAGACCTAATGCAGAAATTTATAATGAGAAAGGGTTAGTGTTAGTTTTCCCTGTCGAGCGCCCAAGTCAAGCGGAAAATTCAGAAAACTTAGAGCAAAATTTAGTAAATAGCCAGCGTAATACTTCCAAAAATAACTATTTGTTTCATATAAATCCGCTATATGATGTTTTAGTAGATACTCATGCTCGCTACATTGCTCGACAAGCAAGAAATGTTGCTATTTGTGGCGATGCTCGTAACTCAAGAAATAATTCAAGAGCCTCATCTAATCAGATAGTTTTAGAACAGTACACTCAAGCTATCCAGAAATATGGAAGTAACGTTATTAATAAGCCTTGTAATTTAGCAGATAAAAATTTTGATCCTAGAAATTTTGTGGATCAAGCCATAGAAATAGAAAACGCCAGTGGCTTTTTACTAATACCTTCATTCAGAAATATATATTTTGCCACTAAAGTCGCACAAGAGGTTAAAGGCAGAAAACCACTCTTTGCTTCTGAAAGTATGTATAGTGCAACAACTTTACAAAATGGCAAGGATCTCGAAGGAATGGTACTACCTGTATATTGGCATCGTGATGCTAATAGAGATAACCCATTTGCGGAAAATGCCTTTCAGCTTTGGAATGCAAAAGTAAATCAGAGAACAGCGGGAGCTTACGATGCACTCCAAACAATTATTGCTGGATTGAAACAAGCCAATAATCGTGAAGAGTTGCAAAGAGTAATGTCTAATCCCGATTTTTCAACATCTGGAGCAACGGGAATGATTCAGTTTTCGCCCTCAGGTAAGCGTCAAGGAGAAGCAATGCTTGTTAAAATCGAGCGTTGTGAGTCTTCTTGCGCTTCTGGAACTAGTTACGATTTTGCCCTCTTGAATAAGAAGTAATTTTTGACATTAATTTTCATTCTTGAGTTATAAGTCGTAGGGCGTATTAGCACAGCTAAAAGCACTTTCTACAAACGACCAAACTACGTTAAACAGTTGAGAAAATTCTCAATTGTTTTCGAGATTCTCAAAAACCTAACCTTGAAAGCCCTAACCCCTTTTTAATGCTTATTCTAAATCTCCTCCTTTTTAAGGATGCTTAAAAAGGATCAAGTTTTAATTCAAGCGTATTGTATTGATATATTCTGTAAGACAAAATTTTTATTTGTCTACCCAGAGTTGTGAACGCAATCGCTCAAAAGAAAGATGAAATCTCCCCAACCCCTATGTCAAGGTTATATCAAGTAATAATGATGAACACTTTGCCGAGGAGAACACGGATGGTAGCTACTTTAGATGATACGAAACGCAATGCCATTGCTATAAAATTAGCAAGTATCAAAGCACTTCAACAGTTGGTTATCGAAAATGAGCAATCGCTTTTGAGAGAAGGACTTGATGCCGAGATTGCTGATCGCATCCGGAATTTCCTCAATGATGACGAAAAAAATCTTGGCGTTCTGGAAACTATAATTGGTCAGTATGGCATTCAGGCTGAACCCAAAAACACTGTTACACAATTCATTGAAAGAGCTCGTGAATTGTTCAAAGGTTCTGAACTAAGCCTGTATGAAAAAGTATCGCAGCATGAATTGCTGAAACATCAACTCGTAATGAGTGGTTTGATAGTTCATAAAGCTGCTCAAAAAATTGGCGCTGACGTGATGCTAGCGATCGGGCCTTTGAATACCATTAACTTTGAGAACCGCGCTCACCAAGAACAACTCAAAGGTATTCTGGAAATTTTGGGTGTCCGTGAATTCACAGGACAAGATGCAGATCAAGGAATTTGGGCACGTGTTCAAGACGCTATGGCTGCGGTAAGTGGTGTAGTAGGTAGCGCTGTTACCCAAACCAGTGACAAAAAGGATATGAATATCCAGGATGTCATCCGCCTCGATCACAACAAGGTAAATACCCTATTTACTGAACTGCTACAAAGCGATAATCCACAGAAAATCCAAGAGTACTTCGGTCAAATTTACAAGGATCTAACTGCTCACGCTGAAGCTGAAGAGGAAGTAGTTTATCCAAGAGTACGTCCTTTCTACGGTCAAGATAATACCCAAGAACTGTTTGATGAACAAGCTGAAATGAAGCGGGTATTAGAGCAAATTAAGGCTATCAACCCTTCTTCATCTGAATTCAAAGATCAAGTTAGACAGCTTATGGAAGCTGTTGGCGACCATATTCGTCAAGAAGAAAGCACAATGTTTGCTGCTATTCGTAACAACTTGAGCAGCGACCAAAGTGAGCAACTGGCTACTGAATTCAAAGCCGCTAAGACCAAAATTCAAGAGAAATTGGGTGTTGTTAGCGAATCAAACGCCTAAAATGCTTTCGGACTTTACTATATCCGCTAAAAAAGGTTAGTTAAATAAAAACTCCCAGCCCTGAAGTGCTGGGAGTTTTTATTTAAAAATTTTGCTGACAATATTTATAAGCAGCATAGGCCATAGTTACAACACCGGTGAGAATGGCAGACTCATCGACTTCAAATTGGGGATGGTGTAATGGGTGGTTAATGATTCTTTCTTTGTAGCCTACACCCAAGCGAAACATGGAACCAGGGACGTGTTCTAAATACATAGAAAAATCTTCAGCACCAAGGGAAGGTTCAGGTAAGACTTGAACGCGATCGCTACTCCAAGCTTCTTCTGCGGCTGATTGCAATATTTGCGTCAGAGCGTAATCATTTTGAACACTGGGTACGCCTTGGCGATAATTGACTTGATACTTTGCCCCATAGGTATGGCAGACATTAGCGACAATGTTTTCAATCCAGTTCGGGAGATGGGCACGGGTTTCGGGATGGAGCGATCGCACGGTTCCCAATAATTGCACTTTATCAGCAATCACATTCGGCGCTCTGCCACCGTTAATTTTCCCTATGCTCAATACTACAGGACGCAAGGGATTCTGGGTTCGGCTAATGGCTTGTTGCATTGCAGTAATAACTTGGCAAGCAATCCAAATCGCATCAATCGCCTCATGAGGACGCGCCCCGTGCCCAGATTCTCCCATAATCAGAATCTCTAAATCATCAGCTGCGGCTGTCAAAGCCCCGTAACGCACGCCAATAGATCCTGCGGGGATAGAAGGGAAAACATGTACTCCTAAGACAGCCGAGACGTTTTCCATCGCCCCATCTTTAACCATCCAGTTTGCGCCTTGAGCAATTTCCTCGGCTGGCTGAAACAAAAACCGCACTTTTCCACCCAACTCCTCTGCTACTTGGGACAGTACCATCGCTGTTCCTAACCCCACAGTGGTATGGACATCGTGACCACAAGCGTGCATGATACCCTCTGTACGAGAGGCATATTCCAAATTAGTACCCTCTTGAATTGGTAACGCATCCATATCAGTGCGAATTGCCAATAAACGTTCATTTTGGCTAGTACCTTGCAGTTCGCCAATGACGCCCGTTTTGCCAACTCCCTCTTGTACGTGCAGACCACTGGAAGATAAAACACCAGCCACGAAAGCTGCTGTTTGGTACTCCTGACCGCTTAGTTCTGGGTGAGAGTGGATGTGGCGACGAATTTCAATTAAGCGGGGTGCTAGTTTTGTTGCTAAGTCTTTAATACGGGTAAGCATCGATTCAATTAATCCATAGGCTTTTTTCCCATGATAAAGAACTGTTAACAAACAAAATGCTCTTTGCCATATATAAGGATAGGTGAAGGAAGAGGCAGGGAGCAGGGGGAGTAGGGGGAGATGAGGGGGACAATGGGACAAGAGGTGAGAACTTGAAACAAGTCTTTCTCCTTGTCCCCAAGTCCTCTTGCCCAATGCCCAATGCACTATGCCCCATGCCCCATGCCCCATTTCCTAATCCACCGTTTATTTTGAATAGCAGGTTGTGCCTAATGTATTTTCGGGTTTGAATTCGTTACATTCTCTGGGATTTTGACGCTCTAATGACCAGCCATAGGGCTTGTCAGAGGTAACGACACCATTAGCCTGAGTTGTCAGGCGGAAGTTAGCCCCCCGAAAATTAGTAAACAGCAATTTCGCATCTTTTAAGTTTGCTGCTTCCAAATTGGCGCTGATAAAACCGGCATAAGATAGATCGGCATTTTCCAAAGATGCTGATTTCAAATTTGCACCTGTTAAGGAAGCACCACTGAGATTGACCGAATTCAAAACCGCACCCTCTAAATTCGCACCAGTAAGATCGGCATTCGTGAGATTAGCTTGAGATAATGTAGCACCACTCAAGTCAGCCCCTCGCAAATTTGCTCCAGTTAGATTCAGTTGAGTTAGGTCAGCACCACTCAAATTACAACGGGGACAGGCACTTGTTGCCTTCAACTGATCCAAATCTAGCTGATTTAATGCAATGCTCTGCTCTGCAAACCCGAAACAAGCTAACAGTGCGATGGTAGCGACAATCTTGAGTTTCATATTTTTTACAGATATCCACAAAAATGACAAGTTACGCACATTGCGTACTGTCACATACTTACATATACCGCCTCACTAAGGTATAACAGGGATGAAGCATTGATTAAGAAGCTGTAAAAATACTATAAATTCTAGTGGTAAGACTACTCAAACTGAAATATTGGTTATAGAATCAAGTCGTAAGGAACTATACCGAATCTCTTATAGACTACCACATATGTGATCCCCCTAGCTCGATGAAAAACACGACTAGGGGGATCTTGTTTTTGGGCAGTGGATTAACAGCAAAGGCAGAGGGCAGAAGGGATTTATAAACAATACGCCTGGTGTTACTGTGGATTATTGAGTTGCTCAAGGTCATCTCTAGGTTTGTGACCTAGTTTGAAGAGTGCAGTTTGAGCCTGATTGATGCGTTGCTGTTGACCACAGATAGCGCTTATCCCGTATTTCTCACAAGCTTCAGGCGTTTGATGGAGCAGAGGGGCAGAGGAGCAGAGGGGCAGAGGGTAAAGAACAAGGCACATTGAACTCTCCCCTGCTCCCCTGCACAAGCGCAGGCTTTGAGGGGTGTGGTGAGAAATCCGGGTTATGCCAGGGCACCCATTTGTTGAAGCTACTCCACAATCACATGAATGTCATCAATCTGCTCCAAACTAATTTTTACCTGCTCACTGTTTATCTGTACACGTTAGTACTATTGCCCAATACAGTTCAGTTCAAAAAATAATCTGTTGAGGCAGATAGGGCGAAGCAGGGGGAGCAGGGAGAGAGAAAAATGCTTAACCCAAGCGGATTGTACTATCGCCCTATTCTTTTATCTCAAAGTATTAATTCCTCTTGTCATTTTAAAATGAACGAACAGGCAGTAAAGAAGACTGAAAAAGTGTTTTAGTCCACTTGAGTGGATATTAGCTCCGAGCCACTGAAATTTATTTCTAGGCGGGCTATGATGCAAATCGAGAATACTGCAAGATATCATTTTATGCGTTGGCGGAAGCCTCTACTATGGGAAAAGACTGCCCTGCTTCACTGCTACACGTTTACGATAATTTTCATAACTTAAATAGCATTGTTATACTAAAAATAGTAATCTTGGCAAAAGAGTATCATATTGTACAAAAAATATTAACTTATCTGAAAAAGTTTAGACAAAATGCCAGCATTCCAGAAATTTGATTGCTATATTAGATGAAATCACTATTCTGGCAAGGATTAAAAAACTGTGAGGGATGATTTACAGGGCTTGGAAATTAGTCAGTATGAACTGCAAAGTCTGACTAATTTACCTGTCAATGCTCAACTTTTAATCATTACAAATCCTCTAAAAAAAATAGCAAAATCATATATCCAAAAAATTAAAAGTTCCGAAGGAGCAACTGTAATTTTTATTGGGTTTGCTACATTTGTTTTTAGTTATATTTTATTTGATATAATTATAAAAATATTTATCGCATGGATAACAATTCCATCCTGGATATTATTATTTATATTAGCGTTATGGGTTGGCGGTTTTACACAAAGTATATTATATCTAATATGGAAAAGTAGAAGTAAAATTGTCAAACTTAACATGACAAACTCTCTGCAAATTCTGTTAAACGATGTTGAAAGATATAATACCGTTATTAGAGCAATAGATATCAATGACCAAATAGAAGAAGCTGGTAACCCAGAAGTGCTTATAAAGGAAAGAGCAAGTGTTATCGAAGCGCTAAAACTCACCAAATCAGATTTAGTTCGGGCTTTGAAGACAGAAAGAATTTTGAGAGAAAATAAAAACTTTATCCTTAGTAATACAGAGCTATTCGTCAACAATTTAGCAACTTTAACTGCCATGCAAGTAAATGAACAGGCTACTGAGCATGGAAGATTACTCAATGAAGCATTACAGATTGCATTAGATGTGCAATACGAAATGAAAAGATTACAGACTCAGCGTTAAAAGCAATACTTATAGCGAACGTGCGTAAAAGAAGTGAATTGGACGAACGCGTAGATGCTCCCTATAAGCCCATAGACGTTGCTGAGTGGGTTGGCTTCCACCTTGCTCACCAGACATCCTCAATGGCTTTTTCTATAATCCTTCCCACGGTTGCGATCGCCGGTCTAACATAAAGAATATTCCTCAAGCGATCGCTTATCGGCATGGATTGGAAAGAAGTCAGAGGCAATTGGGTAATCATTCCCCGAAATCCCGTAGGTATCATCCATTTTTTAGGAGGTGCATTTGTCGCCACTGCACCGCACATCACCTATCGCTGGTTACTCGAACAATTGGCAAGTAAAGGTTATGTTGTAATTGCTACGCCTTTCGTCAATACATTGGATCATACTGCGATCGCAAAATCTGTGCTGCTAAACTTTGACCGCACCCTCGAACGCTTACAGGATTCTGGGGCATTACGCAAGCTTTACTACCCCATCTACGGCATTGGGCACAGTATGGGCTGTAAACTTCACTTGCTGATTGGTAGCCTCTTTAAAGTAGAACGCGCAGGCAATATTTTAATATCCTTCAACAACTACGCCGCTAAAGAAGCTATCCCCTTAGTAGAACAGTTCAATTCTACTTTTGCGATTGAGTTTACTCCCTCACCATTGGAAACCAACCAGCTTGTCCAAGAGCGTTATAACATTAGACGGAATTTATTAATAAAATTTAGCAATGACACCATTGATCAATCCGCAGCTTTAACCAAAATCTTGCAAGAACGCTTTGATGAGATGGTGACAACACAAACGTTACCAGGAACTCACACAACCCCTCTAGGTCAAGACATCAAATGGCAAACTGGAACATCTTTCACCCCTTTTGATGCCTTAGGGCAATGGTTCAAACAAGAAGCATACCGAGACTTGAACCAGCTAAAAAATACCATCCTCTTGTGGGTGAACCCTCTTACGCCCCCATAATGTTCTATGTCTACTAAAAATTAATGAATTAGTCGGGTAATAGAAATGAGTTAATAGTATGTTTTATTAATACTACTAACTCATTAACTTATATCCTATTTTTATTTTTACAAAATTTATTAATTAGGATTTACAAAAATTGTTTATGTTTCAAATATTAATAATTGATGATGATTATTCAATAAAAATACTTCTAAAAAGGATATTGGAAAAACAAGGTTATAAGGTAGTTACTGCCAGTAGTGGTGAGGAAGGGATAGAAAAGGCACTGGCTTACCGTCCAGCACTAATTATTTGTGATTGGATCATGCCGGGGTTAACTGGTCTAGAAGTTTGCCACCATATTAAGACAGATCCTAAATTTTCTACCACATTCTTTATTTTATTAACATCCTTAGATTCGGTTGCTGATTGCGTCAAAGGTCTAGATGCTGGTGCTGATGATTTTATCTCTAAACCTATCGAGCATAATGAATTACAAGCACGGGTAAGGGCTGGATTGCGCTTGCATCAGTTGAGTAGAGATTTGCAGGCTCAAAAGTTGCTTTTAGAATCAGAAATGTCAGAAGCCGCAGAATATGTGCGATCGCTACTGCCTTTTCCCATGACTGAACCCTTCAATATAAATTTCCGATTCATTCCCTCACGGCAACTTGGCGGTGACTGTTTCGATTACTATTGGCTTGATGATGATTATCTAGCAATTTACTTACTCGATACTGCCGGACATGGACTCAAAGCGACTCTTCCCTCTGTTTCAGTGCTGAATCTGCTGCGTTCCCGTGCGCTCAAAGGCCTAAATTATTATCAACCTAGCGATGTATTGAAGGCTTTGAATGATACCTTTCAGATGAATTATCAAAATGACAAATACTTTACGATTTGGTATGGAGTATACAACCGAACCAACCGCCAGTTAATTTATGCTAGTGCCGGTCATCCACCAGCAGTTCTAGTAACTGGCACATCTCCAAGGAAGTCTGAAGTTAAACTCTTGAAAACCCCCGGTATGCCAGTTGGCATGTTTCCAGAAGCAAAATATGTTGATGGGTTTTGCAGTATTGAAAAATTCAGTACTCTTTACATTTTTAGTGATGGTGCTTATGAAATCACTAAATTAGATGGCACACTTTGGAGTTTAGATGCTTTTATTCAGTTATTGGTTAGCTTACAACATCCTGTTGATTGCCAACTTGATCGCGTACTGAGTTATTTAATCGCTCTGAACTCCAAAGATGCTTTCGATGATGATTTATCTATCTTGCAAATTAACTTTGAATAATTAAGTATTTGAAACTAATACCTGATTAAATG
The DNA here is from genome assembly GCF_034932245.1 of Nostoc sp. UHCC 0251. Classification (NCBI taxonomy): domain Bacteria; kingdom Bacillati; phylum Cyanobacteriota; class Cyanophyceae; order Nostocales; family Nostocaceae; genus Nostoc; species Nostoc sp. UHCC 0251. Next base: position 5,696 of record NZ_JAYGHD010000074.1, on the reverse strand, counting down.
CATCTTGGCTAGGAAATATTTCAAATACTTTATCCATATTAGTCAGTTCAAATAATATCCTGACTTGCTCATTAATTGAGCAGAGGTAAAGCTGACTATCGGCTGCCCGTAAGGTTTTAAAAGCTAATACTAAGGCTCCCAAACCTGAACTATCCATAAATGTTACATCTTGAAAATCAACTAAAACAATTTTTGTACCATCTTCCAAAGTCTCAGTAATATTTTGTCGTAATTCTTGTGAAGTAGTGGCGTTTAAATTACCACTGAGCTTAATAATTTTTACTTTTTCTTTCATAATTATGTCAAGCTGATTTTCGTAAATTATGCTTTGATTTTGTTATTATATACCCATCATAGAAAAATTAAAAATGCTTACAAGGAAAAATCATCGTTTACTGCTGAATACTTATGGATAAGTAATATTAGATTAAAGTAAACTCAAATATTTGTAGATTATAGTTGATGAAAAAGCAACTATCTTAAAATAGATATTACCTAAATACAAGCAGATGGCTAAGTAAAAATAACCAAAATATATTTGATGTTTGGAGTTAAATATTGACATACATACAAAACTTTCACTTTCATAATTATTTAGTAAAGTTTTTTGAAAAGCTGAAATTTATATAAAAAACATTATAAAAATATTCATAATTGCAGTCTAAAAAGTTTTAATATCAAACAGTTACAAAAAGGTGATGACTTTTATAAAAAAGGCTATGCCAACGTCTTCTCTGCCAAACGCTACGCGTAGTTTGCTTTCTTGAAAGGTTAAAGCGATCGCTCCTTAAGTGTATAAATAACAATACTAGAAAAATCCCTTCTTATGAGGCAATCAATAGAAGCTATTCTATTAGAAAAAAATGGGTCTTGTATTTGTTATTAGAAAAGAATCGCGCGTAGGCGTAGCCCGTCGTAGACATCGCTTGCTATACAAAAGCTCTAAATTTTAGAAAAGTCAAATGTTTTCGGAGAGTGACAGAAGCTGTTTACGGATGCACTGGCTTCCGTTATGGATGGAAGAAACAAGTTAAATCCTCTTCCCTTTTGCCTCCTGCCTCCTGCCTCCTGCCTCCTGCCTTGTTTCTTGAAAGAGGGATATTTTTTTGAATAAACGATTAGCTTGCGTCCAATAGCTGCCATGCACACAGCAATAGGAAATAACAGCTTTGGGGGCGTTTGAGAAGGGTGAAAATTTGCCTTCTAACTCTGTCTAAGAGGACTTACTTTAGCTCGATAAAGCAGCTTCTCACCTTGAAGGTAGCCAGTGTAGCGCACCTTGACTATTTCTCCAGGTTGCGTAGTTCCCTCCATTAATTGGTGCAGTTGAGGATCATAAGGTAATTCTGCGCCCACAGGTGCGATCGCTTCCACTCCCCACGCCTGTAAAAGCTTTTCCAGGGGTTTTTGCACCAACGGTACTATTTTGACTGCTGCTAGCTGAGGATTTTCCTGGGCTTTCTGTGCTGCTGTTGGCCATTGCAATAATAAAGACTCCAGCAGCTGCAAACTCGACTGCTGGAGTTCTTGTAGTAATATCTCTTGCTGTTGTTCTAATTGAAGTTGCGATCGCTGGTACTCTTTTCTTAAACCTGCAATTTCTTCTAATAATTCCTGAGTAGGCGCTGCTTTCTCTCGTAACAACTCTACAGTTGAAAAAGTTGCGATTAATTCATTCAATGAAATCTGTAGCACTAACGACAGCTTGAGCAGCACTTCTACCCGCATCTGCTCTAGCTTTCCCTGACGTAACCGCAGAAGTTGACGCTCTGAAACACCACTAGATCGACTCAGCACTTTAAAACTAGGAATATCCGCTTGTTGCATTAAATCTTGCAACTTTTCGGTGAAATTAATATTGGGCATGGGGCATAGGGCATGGGGCATGGGGCATAGGGCATGGGGCATTGAGCATTGGGCGTTGGCGATTAAGTTTTTTCCTACTCCCTACTCCCTACTCCCTACTCCCCATTCCCCAGTACCTATTCTTCCAGTAAACTTCTCAACATCCAAGCTGTTTTTTCATGTACTTGCATCCGCTGAGTCAATAAATCGGCAGTAGGTTCGTCGTTAACTTCTTCTATCACGGGGAAAATAGATCGTGCAGTTCGGACTACGGCTTCTTGTCCCTCCACTAATAAGCTGATCATCTCCACAGCTTTAGGAACTCCAGGAGTTTCTGGAATCGAACTCAGTTTGGCATATTCACTGTAAGTTCCTGGTGCAGGATAGCCAAGCGCTCTAATTCTCTCGGCTATTAAATCAACTGCTAAGGCTAATTCTGTATACTGTGTCTCAAACATCAAATGCAATGTTTGGAACATCGGCCCCGTTACATTCCAATGGAAGTTATGAGTTTTCAGATAAAGTGTATAAGTGTCAGCCAACATGCGAGATAAACCCTCGGCAATTTTAGCCCTACTCTCCTCGTCAATGCCGATATTTACATTTTTGACTGTTACTTTCGATGACATAATTTTCTCCTAATTAGGTTATATGTAATTGGGGATTGGGCATTGGGTATTGGGCATTGGGGATTGGGGATTGGGAATTGGGCATTGGGCATGGGGAATGGTTATTAATTCTTGCCCCTCACTCCCTCACTCCCACATCTCCCCCTGCTCCCTACTCCCTACTCCCCACTCCCCACTCCCCACTCCCATTCTCTACGCCAAGTGCATCTTTAAAACACTGCGGGGTGCTTTACGGACTCTGGCTAAAACGGTTTCTTTGCCTAAACGCTGGCAAGCTTCATACCGATGGCAACCAGAAAAGCCATAATATTGTCCATCTACCTCTAGGACATCAATAGGTTCTTGCTGCCCAATCTCCGCAATTGATTCCATCAAGGCTTGTACTTTATTTGGATCGTTTGCACGGGGCAATGGCCGTTTTATTTGATTTAATGGAATTTCTTGGACTCTAACCATAAGGAGTTTATCCAACTAGTTCTGTTTTGTGTCTCTAAATAAATCATAGTCATTATGACTTCGTTTTGCAACTTATATTTGGGGCAAAATTGGTAATGGTATCATTGGAGCACTCATGCGACAAAAAAACCGCGCTACAAAGCAATTGGATAATCAGCTCCAACACCGCATTAAGGGGCAGAATAAGATAGCCATGAAATTTTCGCTTTGGCGTTTTTCCCACACTGTGCTGGCCACATTTTGTCTATTGGGGCTGACTGCTGCATCAGGGCCTGAGAGCAACATCCAGGGTATAGAACTGAAAATTGGGATTGTGCAGCGATTTGGCTCACAACCGACAGCCAAGCTGCAACTAGAACCCACAAAAGGCGATCGCTTAAAGCTAAAATTTAAAGCGGGCAACAAGCAGCAAACCCTAGTTACCAAAAACCCTGTAAAGCTGGAAACAGTCATGCAGGCTTTACCCCAGCCAGCAGTCGAAGAAGTGATAGTTTTAGGCACATACCGCACCTTTGAAACTGCGGAAGACAGTGCTAATAAATGGCGTTCTCAGGGAATGGAAGTGGAAATAGCCCAGCCAGAACGCTGGCAGGTTTGGGCAAAACGAGATGTTTATAAGACTCCTTTACTGCGACGCTTGCTATTGCAAAACATCCAAGCTTCTACCAAAGAAAAAGTATATCTTGATACTAAAGTTTTAAAACAAGTGCCGCGAGTTAGTTGGGTAGTAGATGGTAACCGCTATAGCCCGAATGATTTGGAAATCAGTACTGATAAAAACTTGATTCGGGTGAATAAAAGCGAAAAACCAGAGAACGCTCGTCTTTACGCTGGGCGGCTAAATTTGCAGCCAAACGCTTACGGCACATATACTCTGGTTAACCAAGTACCTTTAGAAACTTATTTGCGTGGGGTTGTCCCTTATGAAATAGGGACTAATGCACCAACAGCAGCACTGGAAGCTCAGGCAATTCTCGCTCGGACTTATGCTTTAAGAAATTTACGCAGGTTTGCCGCAGACAATTATCAGTTGTGTGCTGATACTCACTGCCAAGTTTATTATGGGCTGAATGGAGCAGCTGCCAAAACAGACCAAGCGATCGCCTCAACCAGGGGTAAGGTAGTAACCTATAAAAATGAACTAGTAGATGCCCTTTATTCTTCCACTACTGGTGGCGTTACCGCTTCCTTCAGCGATGTCTGGAATGGCGATGATCGTCCCTATCTGCGCCCTGTACTTGATGCTGCAACTAATTTTTGGAATTTGTCTAAGCAGAGTTTAGCAGATGAAAAGAACTTCCAAAAATTTATTAATATACAACAAGGATTTAATGAAAGTAAGTGGGATATGTTTCGTTGGCATAAGGAAACCCCTTTAGAGGATATTACCAAGGACTTGCAGAAATTTTTGCGGGTGAAAAACAGTCCTCATGCCAAATTTAAGACAATTCAGGCTATGGCAGTAGTGAAGCGAAGCGAGAGTGGACGCATCCTTGAACTCGCCGTTAAAACTGATAACAGCACCTTTATTCTTCACAAAGACGAAGTTCGTAGTGCCTTTGCTGCTCCTAGAAGCACACTATTTTATATAGAACCCCTGAACAAAGGAAAACCCGAACTATGGGGCTACGCCTTTATTGGTGGTGGATTAGGGCATGGAGTCGGCTTGAGTCAGACTGGTGCTCAAAATTTAGCTAAATTAGGTTGGTCAAGTCCAAAAATTCTCCAATTCTACTATCCTGGTACTCAGATTCAGATTCTCACTAGAGAAACTAAACTTTAAGCTCATCGGTATTTAAGTTGCATCTATCTTTCGCTAAGAATATGGGAAGCCAGTCCGTTGGGCGGGTTTCCCGACTTGATACCCCTGCGGGGAAGCAAGCTACGCGCAGCATCTTTGACAAGAGAACGAACTGGCGTGGTTTCTGCCGTCGCAGGGGGAAAACTCCATACTTAAAAGATCAAGCAGGAACAGAGTAAATTTTGTATTCCTGCTCAAGATAAAATTAGACTTTTTTTCAAAGTCGCTTTATAGACACGGCATTGACAGGGCGTTGACAATAGATGCAATGCCTCTATTTTTTCAACATTATTTACTCTTGCAAGAGGTTTATTGTTGAGGGACTTAACTCTTAGTAGAGTTCTTCCTCTTTATGAGTTTCGATTGTCACGTCAGAGGTAGGGTAAGCAACACAGGTAAGTACATATCCAGCTTCTATTTGATCGTCATCTAAGAATGACTGGTCACCTTGATCAACGGTACCCTTGACGAGTTTACCTGCACAGGTTGAGCAAGCACCAGCGCGGCAAGAGTAGGGTAGGTCAAGACCAGCTTCTTCGGCAGCGTCTAAAATATAGGTATCGTCATCAACGTCAAGGGTTGTGTTCAGACCTTCGGCCTCGTTGATTAGTGTGACTTTAAAACTTGGCATTGAGGAATCCTCTCTTTTGCAAACAGTAGTATAAGTTATATTTAGGCAAAGGTCACGGCTGTTCTGTGGGATTAGCCGCCGTTTCAAATTTGCTTCAATTCTGATACTACGAGAAAAATTAAACGATGTGACTGGAAATTTAACCCGATTAGTAATGAAATTTAGTTGCTTAATCCTGATAAGTTTTATTTATATTATTTCTGGCTCTAGTCAGGCTGTAATTAGAAAAAGTTATCTTAATAGATAAAAATATGAATAGTATTAATGTCACCTATATTTTTAGGACTTACGCATTGACAGAAAAATCAAAATAAGAGGTATGATTTTCAGCGCT
>NZ_JAYGHD010000073.1:0-19751 GCF_034932245.1 Nostoc sp. UHCC 0251 | reverse complement strand
TATTGAATTCGGGTGGCCGTTTATTGAATTCGGGTGGCCGTTTATTGAATTCGGGCGGCCGTTTATTGAATTCGGGTAGTCGTTTATTGAATTCGGGTGGCCGTTTATTGAATTCGGGTAGTCGTTTATTGAATTCGGGCGGCCGTTTATTGAATTCGGGCAACTACCAAGAATTTACGTAAAGTTATTCAAGATATTTGTGATAAATAAATTAATTTATACTGAATAATCCGGGTGTCAATTAACCCTAGTTCTGTCTATCCTAGTGCTGTACAGTTCAGGGTAGAAGTCAGTTTTTATCCTGGCGCATTATTAATAATAGGAAAGTGATTTATGTCACGCCCAAAACGCGGGTCTAAAGTAATTGATAGAGCGCATCGTCGGATTGCGGCTTTGAAATCGATCAGTCCCACCTTAGACTTCGGCAATGGGGTAACAACTGACTCCTTTGCAGCCCTCATCAAAACAACGCAAGACAAGTTGGAAGCTTATAACTCAAGCCTCTCCACTGTGGATATGACTCAGGAAGCCTTAGAAGTTGCCGAAAAGTCGCTGATGGAACTAACAGAACACATGTTACTCAGTGTAGCTGCAAAGTATGGCAAGAATAGCGATGAGTACAAAATGGCGGGGGGCGTTCGTCGAAGCGATCGCAAGCGTCCGGTGCGAAAGCCTAAGCAAGAGGCTGTTGCTTGATAAATCTGGGTTTTACCCCACCCTAACCCTCCCCGTATGTATTGGGGAAGAACCGGATTTTCTTATTTCCTCCCTTTTTAAGGGCAGTAGAGGGGATCTATAGCGGTTCTCAATTACATGGAATACAGACCTAACCCCCAGCCCCTTCCCTACAAGCGAAGGGGGGTAAGATTCAAAGCCTCTCTCCTAAAAGGAGAGAGGTTTGGAGAGAGGTCAAAGTGTATTGCACCCAAACGAGAAGCGCTATATAAGGCCAAAAAGGAGTAAATTAGAATTTCCCTCTAATCCCACCTATGAATTACTTAAATCTTGCCAAGATTTAAAAATGAACGTGAATGAATACAAATAAAATTACACTTTCCCAGTTAGAAAACTTTTTAATGGGAGCAGCGGATATCCTGCGGGGCAAAATGGACGCATCCGAATATAAAGAATATATTTTTGGGATGCTGTTCTTGAAACGGATGTCTGATGTTTTTGATGAAAAACGGGCGAAAATTCGGAAAGATTATCGGCATCTGCCCGAAGATACTATTAATGAATTATTAGCAGACAAAATTAGCTACGGTGAGACTTTTTTTGTTCCCAATCGCGCCCGATGGCACGAGAATTTTATAGATGAGAATGAGGTAAAACAACCCGCCATTAAGAATCTACAGAGCAATATTGGCGAAATGCTCAACAAATCTTTGAATGCTTTAGAAGATGAAAACTCCGTGCTTTCTGGAGTTCTTAAGCATATTAATTTTAATCGGGAAATCAATAATCAACGAGTTGTAAAAGACCCAGATTTACGCTTATTGATTGACCATTTTAATAATCCTAAATTTATTTTGATTAATGATAACTTTGAATTTCCTGATTTATTAGGTGCAGCTTATGAGTATTTGATTAAATTCTTTGCTGATAGTTCGGGTAAAAAAGGCGGACAATTTTATACTCCTGCTTCTGTGGTGCGGTTGATAGTGCAGTTATTAAAACCACAAGAAAAAATGAGTATTTATGACCCCACTGCTGGTTCTGGAGGAATGTTAATCCAATCGGTGCAGTATGTTAATGAACAAGGGGGAAATGAGCAAGATATAGAATTACATGGACAGGATAATGATGGTACGGTGGTTTCTATTTGTAAAATGAATTTGATTCTGCACAATATTTTTAAAGGTCATATTGAATTTGGCGATACTTTAGTTTCTCCTGCTAATGTCAAAAATGGCAGGATAGATCAATTTGATATTGTAATTGCTAATCCGCCTTTTGCTCAAAATTATAATAGTGCCGCACTCCAGCATCAAAACCGTTTTAATTATGGATTTGCGCCGGAAACGAAAAAAGCTGATTTAATGTTTGTGCAGCATATTCTGGCTAGTTTAAAACAGAACGGACGGGCGGCGGTAGTTATGCCTCATGGGGTGTTATTTCGCGGCAGTGATGAGAAGAAAATCCGCGAGAAAATGTTACAAGAGAATGGTGGAGTGATTGAAGGAATTATTAGCTTACCGCAAAAATTGTTTTATGGGACTGGTATCCCGGCGGTGATTTTGGTATTGAATAAAAATAAGCCTGATGCACTACAAAATAAAGTATTTTTTATTAATGCTGATGCCGAATATGGAGAAGGGAAGAATCGTAACTTTTTAAGGTCTGAAGATATTGAAAAAATTGATTATATCTTTACCCGTAAGGAAGAAATAGACAAATATTCTCGGTTGGTGGATATTGCGGAAATTGCGGGTAATGATTGGAATCTTAATGTGCGTCGTTATGTTGATAATACCCCGGAACCCGAACCGGAAGATGTCAGGGCGCATTTATTGGGGGGGATTCCTAAACGGGAAGTGGCTGCTAAGTCTCATATACTGGCAAAGTTGGGTTTAAAGTTTGATTTGGTGTTTCAAGATCAAGATGCTGATTATTATGCTTTTCATGATTGTATTCAGGGAAAAGATGATTTAAAAACTCTGATTGAAAGCAATCAAGATTTATGTCAAATTATTGATAATATGGATAGTTTGTTAGTTGAGTGGTGGCAAGAAGCTCAGGATGATTTTGCTAGTTTAGCACCTACTTCACCCCGTCCTAACGAACACCCGTCGCCTGATCAGAGAGGGGAAAAGCGAGAGGTAAAAAATGGCAATCAATTACCTGATGTCCGACAAGAATTAATTGATTCTTTGAAAAAGAAATTAGTGCCTGTGAATGTGTTGGATTTGTTTCAAGTGGCGGGTGTGTTTGTTAATTGGTGGGATAACATTAGATATGATTTAAAAACGATTATCCAAAATGGTTGGAGTCCTACTTTAATCCCTGATTCTTATATTATTAAGGCATTTTTTCAAGCTGAAGCTGATGAAATTGAGCAGTTAGAAAGTGATATCGCTCAAAAGGATGCTGAGATTGATTCGTTGTTGGAAACGGCACAGGAATTATTAGAGTATGAAGCAGAAGAGGATGAAAAGATTACAGCAAAGTTAATGAAGGATGAATTAACGGCAAGGGTTAAAAAAAGTAAAGAAAAAATCGCTCTACCTTTATTTTCTGGGGAAAATGCCAAGGAGTTAAAAGCGGAGGTAAAGGGATATGAGCAAGTTTTGAAACAATTTAAAAAAGCAGAGGATGAGTTAAAGAATTTTAAAGCAACTCTCAAGCAGAAACAACTGGAGTTTGAGTTAAAGATTTTATTAAAGAAGTTTGGGGCTGAGGATCAGATTTATGAACATGAACAGTTATTAATTCAAGCTAGGAAAGAGTTGGCTGAGTTGGGGACGGAAGAGGAAGTTAAAAAGGATAAGGAGAAGAAGAAAAAGTTTACAGCTTTGACGGGGGATATTAAAAAGTTAGAAGCGAGAATTGTGAATATTCAGGAATTAATGGCAAGTTTTGGCGGCGTAATTACGGAGGAGGAAGCGAAGGAGTTGATTTTGCAAAAGCATCATGATTTAGTGTCTGAACAGTTAGATAGGTTTTTAAATGGAATTAGAAGAACGGTGATTTTTGTGTTTGAGAATTTTTGGGATAAATATGCGGTAGCGGCTGGGAGTGTGGAACGGGAACGGGAGGAGACGTTACAAGAGTTAAATGATTTTTTGAGTAAGCTAAATTATATTTAGAGGTTGTTTGAAAAGTCGCAAAGTATACTAGAAACCCCTCTCCAAACCTCTCCCCGAAGCGGAGAGAGGCTTTGAATTGTTCCCCATTCCCGCTTCGGGAAGGGGGTTAGGGGGTTAGGTCTATTTGGATACTTGTACCTCACCGGATTGAAAATAGCTATAATTGTACGTTGGTTATAACGCAGTGAAACTCAACCTACAGCTTAATAATCATGAGGAAAAATCATCATGGTACAGTCAGCACCAAAACTAATCGATGTTAATGAATTTATTACTCAATATGGTGACAACAATAATTATGAACTAATTGATGGGGAATTAATCGAGATAGAACCAACTGGCCCCCATGAACAAGTATCATCTTTTACGAGTCGAAAACTGAATGTAGAAATAGATCGCCATAATTTACCATACTTTACACCCCATCGCTGTTTGATTAAACTATTGGCAACAAGTACGGCTTTTCGCCCCGATGTGATTGTACTCGATCAAACACAGTTAATTAATGAACCGTTATGGCAACAAGAACCTGTAATTACATCAGGAAAATCAATTAAACTAATTGCGGAAGTTGTTAGTACGAACTGGCAAAATGATTACGCTCGTAAAGTTGAAGATTATGCTTTACTAGGTGTACCTGAATATTGGATTATAGATTATTTGGGGCTAGGTGGTAGAGAATATATTGGCAAAACTAAGCAGCCAACGATTACTATTTGTAAGTTAATAGAAGATGAGTATCAAAAGCAATTGTTTCAAGATGATGCTCAACTTGTTTCCTCTATATTTACAAATTTACAATTAACAGCAAAACAAGTTTTGTCTGCTGGTGGTAGTGTAAATATAGTAGGTAGAGTGTAGTTACGCGAAAACGACAGTTTTTTAACTTTCATCAACTAACCGAACACTTTCTGATTTTTTAAGTCAAATTGTCAACTAATGAGGTAAGATTATGCAATTAAAAATTGAACTTGATGATGAATTGACTCAAAAGCTTGCGTATATTCAGGAACAAACAAATCAAGATTTCAGCGCAGCGATTAAACAAGCTATTGAGCAATATTACAACCAAATTAACAGCACTAATAAACCTCCATTACAAATATTTCAAGAACTTGGTTTAGTTGGATGTTTTAATGGTGATGCTGATCTGTCTGTTAATTATAAAAGAAAAATGGCTGAATACCTTAAAGCCAAACAAGAAGACAATAGATTATGATTATTGTTGATACAGGTGCTTTTTTAGCCTTATTTAATCAAAGAGATACTTATCATAGCCATAATTTTATTATCTAAACAGTAAGCATGATTGTAGGTTGGGTAGAACGCAGTGAAACCCAACATTTTCGTGTTTTTGTTGGGTTTTGTTCCTCAACCCAACCTACAAAGTATATTTAATTTTTTATAGGGTTAGTAGTGGTTAATCAATTAGATGATAATCCGGGTTTAAAAAATCTGCTCTCCGGCGAACTTTCAGAAGAATGGAGAATAACGACATTAGGAAAAATTGCAAGAATTAGAAGAGGCGCAAGTCCTAGACCTATTGATAGCCCTCAATGGTTTGCTGATGAAGGTTACGGATGGGTAAGAATAACTGATGTTACTCGTTCAAATGGTCGTCTTCGTTATACAGAACAATATTTATCAGCAAAAGGTATTACTCAAAGCGTTCCGGTAAAACCAGGACAATTAATAATGAGTATCTGTGCAACTATTGGAGAACCAGCAATAGTTGAATTTAATGTTTGTATTCATGATGGTTTTGTACTTTTTGATGAGTATGATAAAAATTTAGATACTAATTTTCTCTATTATTTTTTATGTTACTGGAAACCTAACTTTAGAGGTTATGGACAAACTGGAACACAAGCCAATCTTAATACAGATATTGTTGCTTCAACACCTATACTATTACCTCCTAAAGAGGAACAGCAGCAAATAGCGAAAATATTAGACACAGTAGATAAAGCGATCGCACAAACCGAAACCCTCATCGCCAAGTACAAAAGAGTCAAAACCGGGTTAATGCAAGACCTTCTGACTCGCGGGATAGATGAAAATGGTCAACTGCGCGATCCAAAAACTCATAAATTTAAGCGATCGCCTTTAGGGATGATTCCCGATGAGTGGAATGTAGTTATACTTGATACTTTATGTAATAAAATTACTGACGGTTCACATCAATCAGTTAAAACATCTGATCATGGTGTTCCATTTTTATATGTCTCTTGTATAAGAGATGGAAAAATTTTGTGGGAAGAAACATCTAGGATATCAGAAGAAACATATACTTTAATTTCAAAGGGTCGTGAACCTTTACCTGGATTAATCTTATATACTGCTGTTGGTTCTTATGGACACGCTGCATTAGTCCGAAACGATAAAAAATTTAGTTTTCAAAGACATATAGCTTATATTCTTCCTGATGCTAAAAAGGTTAATTCCGAGTATTTAACATTTTGGCTTAATACCAATCAATCTAAACAGTATGCTGATAAAGTTGCTATAGGCAATGCTCAAAAAACTGTAACACTTGGAGAAATTGCTAAATTTCCTATTCTTTTACCAGGAATAAAAGAACAGAATTATATAGTTGAAATAATTACAAAAATTGATAAATATATCACGTATGAAGAAACTTATAAAAATAAGTTAAAAATTCAAAAAGCCGGCTTAATGCAAGACCTCCTAACCGGAAAAACCTCCGTCAAACCCTTACTAACAAACCACCCATGAGTACATCCAAAAGCCAAAGAGAAAACCTCCGGCTTGATGAAAAAAACCACGTTGAAGAACCCTTATTAAATCAACTACAAAGCTTAGGCTGGACAGTCATCCGCCTAGAGATGCACCAACAAAAACCCAGCGATAGCTACCGTAATAACTTTGGCGAAGTTATCCTTTTACCCCAACTCCAACAAGCCTTACAAAAAATTAACCCCTTCCTACAAGAAGAACAAATAAACGAAGTCGTCCAAAAAATTACCACCTTTCCCAGAAACACCTTAATCGAAAATAATCGATATATTCTCAACCTCCTCCTAGAAAATACCAGCGTCTCCATTAACCACAATACCCAAGAACAAAGCCCCACCGTTCGCTATATTGACTTTAACCCTGAAACTTTTTTACAAAATAACTCCTTTATTGCCATCTCTCAATTTAAAGTCCGCATTCCCGGCACAGAAAATCATATTATTCCTGATATCACCTTATTTATTAACGGTCTTCCCGTCGTAGTTATTGAATGTAAATCACCAAAAGTTAAAGATGCCATTCCCGAAGCCATTGACCAATTAATGCGCTATAGTCAACAACGCGGCGAAACATCCGAAGGCAACCAAGAACTATTTTATTATAATCAGTTTATTATCACCACTTGCCGACAAGAAGCGAAATTTGGCACAATTACCACCCACAGCGAAAAACGTTTTTTTCGTTGGATAGATCCCCATCCTTTTAAATTAAGTGATATTCAAATTAAAGAAGGTACATCCCCCAACGACCAACAAAGATTGGTTGCAGGGATGTGTTACCTAGAAAACATTTTAAGCATTATTCAAATATTTACCATATTTAGCAACAACGACAAAGGCGAAACCATCAAAATTGTTACCAGATACCAACAATTCCGCGCCGTCAAACTAGCCGTTGAACGCTTAATTACCGGAAACAATCGCAAACAACGCAGTGGAATTATTTGGCATACCCAAGGTTCAGGCAAATCTTTAACCATGCTGTTTATGGTGCGAGAAATGCGAAAACATACCCAACTAAGTAGTTGGAAAATAGTTTTTATTACCGATAGAACTCAACTACAAGACCAATTACAAACCACAAGTCAAGGAATTGGGCAAAATATCAAATTAGCCGAATGGATAAAACCCAAACCAGACGAACCTAATAAAAGTTTACACGAACTACTTGCCAATGATACGCCCGATATTGTCATGGCAATGATCCAAAAATTCCAAGAAAAAGACTTAGAGATAATTTTCCCCAAATTAAACGAAAGTCCAAATGTTTTGCTGATGATTGATGAAGCGCACCGTTCCCAATATACCCAACTGGGGACAAATTTAGACCGTGCTTTACCCAATGCTACCAGAATCGCCTATACAGGAACTCCCATAGATAAAACCGAAGAAACCTTTGGCGACTATATCGACAAATACACCATGAAGGAGTCGATTGCAGACGGAACAACCTTAGAAATTGTTTACGAAGGACGTACCCACAACGCCGAAATTAGCGATAAAGCCGGAATGGATGCTAAATTTAGCGATGTTTTCAGTGAATATAATTTAAACGAACGCTTGCAAATATTGGGTTATGGAACTCGTGACGCTTATTTAGAAGCCATGCCCATCATCGCAGCCAAAGCCCGTGATATGGTAGATCATTATATTGAATATGTCTTTTCTGGAGGATTTAAAGCCCAAGTCGTCGCTACATCCAGAGAAGCAGCTTACAGATATAAACAATGTTTAGATGCAGCCATTGAAGCCAAAATCACAGAATTATCAGTCAACAATCCCCTAAATATCAATATAGCCAGACTGCGAGAATTAGAGACGGCTGTAGTGATTTCTGGCAATAATAACGATTTGCCTCATATTAAAACCTACACGAATCCTAATTATCACAATACCAGCATTCAACGCTTTAAATTATCCTTTGATGCCACTGAAACAGCCGGTAATACATCCATCAATGGCAAAATCGGGATAATTATCGTCAATAATATGCTATTGGTTGGTTTTGATGCTCCCATCGAGCAAGTTTTGTATTTAGATAGAGTGATTCGCGATCATAATTTATTACAAGCGATCGCCCGTGTCAACAGAGTAGGAGAAGAACACAAAGATAAAGGTTTTGTCGTAGATTATGTTGGCATTGGACATCATCTCAAAAAAGCTTTAGATACTTATCAAGATAGAGAACAACAAGAAATCATTAGCCAAATCCGCGACGAACAACAAGAAATTAACGATTTAATCTTAGCCCACCGAGAAATCTGGAATTTCTTAGAACAATACAACCTAACAGATTTTGCTGATGCCGATGCCTTCTATGACTTATTCTATGATGAAGATATCCGCTTTGCATATATTCTCGCCTTTAAAAAACTAACCAAAGCCTTTAATGTAGTTATGCCACGTAAAGAAGCCTTAGATTACTGGCAAGATTACAAAAATTTTATTGCGATTAATCACCTAGCTTATAAACATTTTCGGGATGCACGTTTTAGTCTCAAAGGCATACCCGAAAAATTGCGTAATATAGCAGATGAATTTCTCACAACTCACGGAATTGAGCAGAAAGTCGCCCCAATTTCTATTCTTGATGATAACTTTGAAACCCTGACTAACAGCCACACCCGTATAAAAACTAAAGCCGCCACAGTAGAACACGCAATTAGGAATTATATCAACTCCAATATTAACGAAGATCCAGAATTATTTATTTCCTTCTCAGAAAAACTAGAACAAATATTAACAGAATTCCAAGATAATTGGGAACGCATATATGAAGAAGTAGAAAAACTGAGAAAGGAAATTAAATCAAAAGAGCAAGAAAATACTTACGGGCTAGATAGAAAAACTCAAATGCCAATCTTTCGGATTTTCAGAGCCAATCTATTTGATAACCGCGAACTGAATGAAGATGAAATAACCCAAAATGTCAACTTAACTTTACATACCTTCAATTCGATTAAACAAGAAGTTCAAACTGCTGGATTTTGGGCTTCAATCCCGGCACAAAATCGACTCAAAGAAGAATTACAAAAACTCTTTCTTTCCCCTGATTTTGTTTCCTACCCTAATCTTTTAAAAGAACGGAAACAACTCATCACTCGTCTGGTAGAATGGTCAAGAGAAAATCATCCTAAGAGGTTGTTTGAAAAGTAGTTTATTGTCATTTTAGGCACTTTATCGATCCCCCCTAACCCCCCTTAAAAAGGGGGGAACCGGAATTAAAGCCCCCCTTTTTAAGGGGGTTGGGGGGATCAATAACGTTTTGCTACCTACGAAATAACTTTTAAAACATCCTCTAAGTTGAGTGGAGAATAACCGATGAAACTAGATTATAAAATTATTTATTCAACTCAACGTAAAACCTTGAGCTTATGTGTAGAAAGAGACAAAAAAATAGTAGTTCGCGCCCCTAGTGGAGTATCTGAAGAAAAAATTCACCAAATTATTGAATCTAAAAAACTTTGGCTTTATGAAAAACTGAATCATACTCCCAAATATCCCGACAAAATTACTCACAAAGAATTTGTATCAGGGGAGACTGTGTTATATTTGGGTAAAAATTACCAATTAGAAATTACTGACGATCAATTGCCTAATGTGCGCTTTCACTCTCGCTTTTTGATATCACGCTGCCATCGAGAAACTGCTTTTCAATTATTCCGCGATTGGTATACCAAACGCGCATATATTAAACTACCACCCAAAGTGAAAGATTTTGCTGAATCCTTGGGCGTGCAATTTAATAAAATACTCGTTTCTGATTTAAAATACCGATGGGGCAGTTGTACACCTAATAACAATTTAAACTTTAACTGGAGAATTATGAAAGCTCCAGTCTTTGTAATTGATTACTTAATTGTGCATGAATTAGCCCATCTTTTAGAAAGTAATCACACCCCTAGATTTTGGAATATAGTCGCCGTTCAAGTTCCCAACTATCAAGTTGCAAAAAACTGGTTACGCGATAACGGAAATACTTTAGAAGTAGATTTTTTAGATAAAAAGTTGAGATTAACTACAGCAACAACCGATTAACCTATAGCCATTTTCAATTCAGTGAGGTATGAGTATACAAATAGACCTAGAATTACCCCACCCTAACCCTCCCCTTGTAAAGGGGAGGGAACAAGATAGATTTCTTTTTCCCCCCTTTACAAGGGGGGATTAAGGGGGGTAATTCGATTTGTGTGTACACTTACTGAAAAGATCAAATTCCATGACTTTTTCCTATTACCCAATTACGCCGGAAAAATCGGGCTAATGCTGATTCTTCTAAAGATAAATAAATTGGGCGTCCGTGGGGACAGGTGCGGGGGTTGCGTGTGCGTTGCCAATTATCTAAAAGTGTCTGCATTTCTTGGTGATTCATGGGTGTACCGTTACGAATGGCACTCCGACAGGCGACAGCTACTTGGGCTGTTTGTAAGTCGCCTCCCCAACTAAGTTCTAAAATAGCTTCTGCACAGTCGTCTCGCTGTTGCAAAGGCGCGGGTATGTTTCGCACTGCCCAAAGTTGTTCGCCAAAGGGTTCTATGTCTAAACCGATGCGTTGTAATTGCAATACTTGCGCTGGCGACAATTGATAAAGAATGATTGACGGTTCGACGGGGACAAGTTGCCAATCATCACACAATTGCTCATACAAAACTCGCTCATGGGCAATGTGCTGTTCTACTAACCACATACCACCTGAATGTTCCGCCACAATATAAGTGTTGCTAACTTGAGCGACAGCCTTCAAGGAGTTAGGAGTTGGGAGTGAGGAGTTAGGAGTTTTGGGATTTTCGTTAGGATTTTGAGGGTTGAAATTGTAACCACCTTTGGCTTCTGCGGCTTTGAGTAATTTACTAACCCGTGTGGTGTGAACAGCTTCTTTAAGATTGTTAGAAGATATGCTGAGTGCTTGGTTAATTGCTTTGGTAATTTGCTTTTGCCAATAAATGATTTCGTTGAGGTAAATTTCTGTTTTTGCTGGATTGCGATTCCAGTTAATTTGATCGGGGGAAATGGCAAGATGTAAGAAACAAATTGGATAGCGATCGCGTGGTAATGTTCTGTGAAATGCTGATAATATTGTTTGCTCTAGTTCCGGTGTTTTAACCATCCGTCCGTTGATGGCTACACGTACCCAATCTGGACGATGACGATGAGTGCGATCGGGTAATCCTACCACTAAATTTAGTGCTGAGTGCTGAGTGCTGAGTGCTGAGTGGGGAGTGGGGAGTGGGGAGTGGGGAGGGTTGGGTATTTCGAGTTTTATTTCTTGCAAGTCGCCTTGTCGCACTTGGGGTAAAATCTGCGGTAGTAGTTGCCCGGTTGTCGCAGCTGGAGAGATGGTAAACCATTGACGGTCATTTTGCCAAATCTGCCAGGTGACGTGGGGATGACACATAGCAATTTGGTGAATTGTGGCTTGCACGGCTTTCATTTGCTGTGCTGCTGTGGGCAATCCCTGACGACGAGATGAGCAATTACCGAAAAGATGAGAAACTGTCACCACTGTACCAGGTGCGATCGCAGTTACCTCAACTTGCACAACTTCCCCACCATCGCCGTAGCTAATCCGCCATCCTAATTTTCCACTCACAGGACGACTCAAAATTTCTAAATTTGCCAGAGTCGTTAAACTGTGTAACGCCTCACCACGAAATCCCAAACTGTTAATTTTCCATAAATCGGCACTAGAGCGAATTTTACTGGTGCTGTGGGCTGTGGCTGCTTGTTGCAAATCATCTAGGTGCATTCCACAACCATTATCTGCCACACGAATTCGCCATTGCTGTGGCCATAGATAAACCACAATTCGCGTTGCACCTGCGTCTAGGGAATTTTCTACCAATTCCCGCACCACAGAAGCGAAAGAGTCGATTACCTCACCAGCTGTAATAAGATATACGACTTCTGTTGGTAGAGCTTGAATAGTAGATGCCATAGATTATAGTTTATAGCTTCTGGGTGCAAGAGAAGTGGAGGGAGAAATCAATTAAAAGTTAAAAATTGTACTCTTACAGGGATGCAAACTACAGGCTGTTTGCATTCGTAGAGAAGAAAAAGACTAGGGGAGATGTAGCATTAGCTTCCCGTAGCTTGGAGAATGAAGGAGGCGAATTTACGAGAAATTTTTATTAATTGTAAAGAAAACTCAATTAAAGGAGGATTTTTGATAAATTGCTTGTGAGGTGATGAACCAAAAAACTTATGAGTAATAACTTAGTTGCTGATGTCCATGAGTTAAAGACCCGTTTGCAATGGGGTCAACCAGGTTTTACAATTGTTGATGTGCGCGATCGCCACACCTACAATCACGGTCGGATCAGTGGAGCAATACCTATCCCATTAGATGATTTGGTATCTAGAGCCAAATCTGCTCTACATAAAGAACGCCATATTTATATCTATGGCGACAGTGACGAACATACAACCCAGGCTGCACAAATTCTAAGAGGACAAGGGTTTGCTGAGGTAGCAGAAATCAAAGGTGGTCTTGCAGCTTGGATTTCAATCGGTGGTGCGACAGAAGGCGTTGCCGCTTAAACTTAACTCAGATATATAGCAATCCTATTTGGGTTGTGAAATTATCGTGGAGGTAGGCAATAGGCAATAGGCAATAGGCAATAGGCAATAGGCAATAAATTTTTTTATGAATGATTCAGGATTGCTATAGCAAAAGCCTTGGTGATTAGGACATCAACAGATGATAAAACTTACACACAAAAAGACTTTTCACCCAGTCCCCAGTTCCCAGTCCCCAGTACCTTGCTATTATCAATCCAAGTCTATTTATTGCATAATTGCTAGTTTTTTGTACTGCACATTAGACTTCTAACAAAAATCTAAATTAGCCAAAAGGAAACCACAGATAAACACCGATGAAATATCTGTGTGCATCTGTGGTTTAGTCCCTAAAAACTTGACTTTTGCAAGATATCTACTGTGCATTACAGCTTTCTCTACGGCATCATCATAACTAACTGATTGCAACATTAATTAACATTAACTTATCTTACTTTCCGCTTACCTCTAGATAGTGGTTAATTACTATCCCTTATTGTCAAAACTTTAGGTTGTTCAGGTTTCAGTAACCCATTCAACAGAGATGCGGGACGTTGACTGTAAGGCCAAGCAAAAGCATGACGGAAAGCTGCATCCTGACAAGCTTGTAATTGTGCAAAACTGATAATGTTGTAAGTCAAGAGATTCTCATACTCAAATGGTAAGCGTACATTGTGCAATCCAGCATTATCAGTACAGATAGCAATATCTACCCCAGCTTCAAAACAACGGTCAAAAACTAATTTGAGTTGACGGATATCTTGCAAAGTACCAGTTTGCAGGTAAGTTGTGGGGCAAACCTCTAAACACTGTCCGCGTTTAGCGACATCATTAAGTAACTCTGGATATAGTAAAGGAATTTGGATGCCGTGACCGATTCGCATGAGATAGGGTAAGAGTTCGGGGTAACAGCCAGCAGTGGTTTCATATAGATGTCCGGTGGTCTTAACGCCCTGCGATCGCGCATAATCATATAAGCTAATCCATTCTTCTAAGCGATCGGCATAATAGCTATCACCCCCCGCTACATCTACTGCACAGACATACTGCTTATTTTGCGCCGCCAAATCAACAATCGCCTTGTTCACCTCATAGGGTAGGCGCGTGTGCATACAAAGAATTTGGCTAGTAACAATCGGATATTCTGGCTGGTGGCTAGCAAGTCCTACTACTTGCACAATTTCTGTCATCTTGTCAATTCTCTGTGATTGATTCAGATGCTCAGGTGTCCGCAAATATGGAGTGTAACGCAGTTCCAGGTAAGCCAAATTTTCAAAAATGTAAGCACCCCGCACCAAGCGATAGATAAAGTAAGGCAAAGTCTCAACAGTTTGCACACTTTCTACCAAGGTGTGTAATTCTAGATACTCATCCAGGGTGTTACGTGGGCGAGTATAAAAATCTTCAAATTCTGAATAGTCAGCAAAGCGAGAAATCAACTCCGAAGAATGTCGCTCGAAATATCGCCATAAAACTCTGGGTACGACCGAGCCGCCCAAGTGCCTATGTAATTCAGCATATAAAGCCATAGTGGTATTTTTAAGTAAAAATTTTATTAATTGTAACAAAAACATAGAAATAAAAAATTGAGAGCAAAGACATTTCTTGTCTTCTTTGGTGAAGTTAGGTTTACCATTCCGACCTAGTAGTGGCGGAAGTTTGCCTACCTTTAATAAGGGGACTTTGCCCCAAGTCTTGTTAATTGAGATAGTAGCTGGATTGATGCTGTACTGTACTATCGACCGTGTGAAGGTCGAAATTGTATCCTTATTTTGTTAAAATCCTGTATTTAATAGAGTTTTGAGCATAAATAAACTTGACATTATCAAAACTAAATTGATAAAATCAAGGACTTTAATTTTTGTGCTATACTTAAATAAACATTGCTATTGTTGAGGAAGTGGAATATAGCAATATATTTTTCCTTTAACGAAGCAAATTCCTGGCAAGGTTGGTATTAATTGAAAATTCAAGCGTTGGAAGTCAAAGCTGGCGATCGCATTATTGCTTACTGCAACAACAAAATGCAAACCTGCAAGGTAAAACGCATTTTAGATCCCGGTCAAGCTAATATCACACTATCAGTATTCACATCTGAGAATTATCGCGGTTGCTCAGTTTCATCGATAGTCCGTTTTCAGTCGAACGCCTTAGTTGATTTGGTAAGTTAAAAATCAAGTAAATATTGAATCTCAAAATATCTTTAGCTATTATCCAGCCTCAAGCTGGATATAGTTATGATTAAAGTGCGATGCCTGGGTTGAGCTACGCCTACGCACAGACAAATCCGTTAATTGTGGCTGGATAATTTTGCAGAAAAGCGCCCTCACACTATAGCAGTGCAGGCGAAAGTTTTTGAGCAAACTAATACCAATATTGTTGAGGGTGGTGGCTCACAAGATCCCCGACTTTTTTAAAAAAGTCGGGGATCTGATTGAGCAATATTCGCTCTACAAAATTTAGAATAAGATGAGGTTTAATAATTATTTGGCAATGGAAGTTTTAAAACTTACAACTAAAATCGATGAATCAGGATACTTAAATCTTAATATTCCAACGCAGTTAGCGGGGGTTGAAGTGGACATTGTAGTTGTTTTGAATCCAGTTTCGTCAGAGGAAAAGCAGCAACCTAGTTATGATTTCTCTGATTTGGTGGGGCGATTAACTTGGCGGGGAGATGCGGTAGCAATGCAGAGAAATCTACGCGATGAGTGGTAATCGCTACGTGCAAGTTTGGTGACTGCCGATCAAGAGTTTGCGAAGGTAACAATTTTAACAGTAATTAATTGGTAGCCTCCTGAATAAGCAGTCAAGCCTAATTGAGATGATCTTACCCTGGCACAGCGATGCCTATGGCGAGCTTTGCTAACGCTACACTAAGATTGCCCTGCAATTGATGGCTTTTGTTAATTCTTTTTCACATCACGAGCCATATTGAGGAAGTAGTCGTCAATTTTGGCATTAGGACGAGGGCGGGTAGTGGCGGAAATCTTAGGAGTGTTATCCTGATTCGTTTCAATTTGCTCTTTTGCAGAAGCTTGTTTTATACCTTGCTGCTGATCTGATTCCAAGAAATAACCAGAGCTATTGAATCCAAACAGGTTGCCAAAAAAACCAAATAAATTCCCGAAAAGATTGGAAACACTTTGGAATAAAACACCAAACAAGCCTTGAATCCGAATGAACAAGTTCCGAACAGTTTGAGTTAGACGAAACATAACAGCACCCTCTATGATTGCCTATTCTCATTGTGACTTAATTCCAATAAGAGAAATGGTGCTATGCAAAAAATTTACCAGGCATAGGCGTGAGAGCAGCGCAAATATATTACAGGTTACATTTGAAACATTTATACTTGGCACTACTAACCCGATAACTGCGTCAAATATCTTGCAGCTAAATTACTGTATCAATTTTCCTAGTGCAGCAATTTAATGTTGATATGGAATGAAATATAACCAATTAACCTCATTTAGTAAGCAGAAGTAATGGCAACTCAGTTCTGGGAAAAAAGCATAGAAATTAATGCTACTCTAACCAACTTACTATTTAAGCCTGTGCGTAGGGGCTTACTCCTATGTCGCAGCAAGTTACGTAAAGTGTCTGGTGTTGCACCTAGTCGCCTCATTCATCAAGGTTGGTGGCTTTTAAGGAAACGTCTGCTGCCATTATTATGTCTGATATCATTCGTTGCGGTATTGCTCATCAATAGCTTTACCCCTACCATTGCCCAACAACCTCCTCAACCTCGTCAAGAAATTCGGGGGGTGTGGCTGAGTGGTAACGATTTTAACGTTTTCAGAAATCGCTCAAAGGTGCAAGCAGCTATGAGCCAACTGCGGCAGCTAAACTTTAACACCGTTTATCCAGTAGTGTGGAACGATGGCTATACCCATTACCCCAGCGCCATCATGCAAAAAAAGGGTATTCCCTTCTTTTTCAAGGGAACAGATGGACAAGATGTGATTGCAGACATTATCAGCCAAGCCCGCAGAGAAGGGTTACTAGCCATACCTTGGTTTGAATTTGGTTTCATGGTTCCCCTAAGTTCGGAACTCGCATCCCAGCATCCAGATTGGCTGACACAAAAGCCGGATGGTACGCAAACTTCAATTAGTGCTGCGGGTGAAGTTGCTTGGTTGAATCCGTTTCACCCCGAAGTGCAAAAGTTTATCACCGAACTCGTCATGGAAGTCATTACTCAATACGATGCTGATGGCGTTCAATTTGACGACCACATGAGTTTACCTGTAGATTTTGGTTACGATAAATACACAATTAATCTATTTACTCAAGAAACTGGCAATCCTCCCCCATCCAATCCCCAAGCTCAAGCATGGATAAAATGGCGGGCAGATAAAATCACTGCATTCATGGTAGACCTTCACCAAACCGTAAAAGCTAGAAAACCGAATGCTATCTTTGCAGTTTCTCCTAATTACTATGATTTTGCCTACAAGCTGCAACTGCAAGACTGGCTCAACTGGGTACGGTTGGGTATTGTCGATGAATTGGTTATGCAGGTATACCGTAATGATTTAGAAAGTTTTATTGCTCAAATTAACCGCCCAGAAATTTTAGAAACAAACCAAGTCATCCCAACTGGTATCGGTATTATGGCGGGGTTACGAAATCGCCCAGTTTCCATGCCACAAATCCAATCCCAGGTAGAAGCAGCGCAACAACGCGGTTTGGGTATCGGCTTTTTCTACTACGAAAGCCTTTGGGATATCGCGCCTGAACCAGCAGCCCAACGACAGTCAGCATTTGCGGCTCTTTTCCCAAACTCAGCGTTGCGTGATATATCTCAAAATACACCTCGAAAACCAACTTTTGATACTATATCCCTACCTTTATATACAAAACCTTCCCTCGGTCAACGGGTTCGCGGCTATTTTCTGGAAATGGCGATCGCAAATGGTCAACCAAAGCGTATCTTATTAGATACAGGGTCAGCAGGGTTGCGAGTTCCCAAAGAGTTTTTAGGTAATGCTCCTATCCGCAGAACGGGACAAAATATCAAGGAGGTATTAAGTGATGGTACTATCCTGGAGGGAGAATTAGTTTATGCTAATGTCCGGTTTGGTTTGCTTCCCGCCGCAGAACCCGTTCCGATACAGCTTGTTACTAGTCGCCAATGTACTGCCCAAAAGCCGAATTGTTCAGCAAAGAGTGGTGTACCATTTTCCGGTATTATCGGTGTCAACTATTTTGAAAAGTCACTCCTCTATAATCCGTTGAGAAAATTACCAGGCAATCTGAGTAATGGATTTATTGTGATTGGAAATGGTGGAAGTAACAAGAATGGCAGCCTAATTCTAGGTTTAACTGCTGGTAATCAAGCAGGTTTCAAAATGGCTCCTTGGAGTAAACAAAGCGAAATTAATGGTGTACCCGGTAACAGATGGGACTCTCAACTGAGCAAAGTTTGTCTAACTCTTGCTGGGAGTTCTGCTAAAAATTCTTGTAATAGCAAAATGATCACTGATACTGGAACTATTAATGGTTTGACTGAATTCAAGTCAGCTTCTACAGCAGGCAAACTCAAACCAGGAGTGTTAGGTTCAGCAAATGCTCTGAAAGTAGCAATTAATGGCATTTTTGATTACAGCCTAACACCAGGAACCCGCGACGGATTTAATCGCTGGAATTTGAGTATCTCGCCACAGGCAGAACTTCCTATATTTGTAAATACTGGCATCGCCTTTTTTGATAAATATGATGTCCTCTTTGACCAAGTTAATGGAAGACAGGGTTTTCGCAATCGACGGTAAGAAACAATACGGTTCAGTTAAGCTTTTCCTGAACCAGCAAAACTGATTTTACGGGACGCTTGATAGGATTTCCCTCCAAATCAACCTTCCCGTAAAAGGTTTTCCCTTTGTAATAAAGCGAAGACGAACTCCCCCCATCCAGATTCATCGCTTTATCAGCACCAAGAGTTTTCATAAAATCAGCTAATGCTGGCAAAGACACCCCATTAGCGCGAGCGGAGGGTTTTTGAGCCACCATAACTAAAACAACGCTACCATCACGGGTAATACCCACAGCAGTTCTGGCGTTGGGTTGGTTACTGCCAAGTGCATCTCGTTTATTGGCATTATCTACAAAGCCTTCTTTTACTAACGTAAGTTCTGGTAACAGGCTTGGGCCTGCGCCTATAGCATCAACTAACTGACAACCTGCTGGTGGTGACGCATTGTGCAAGACAATATCATAGCGAACGGTCTGTCCACATGAGTAACGCCGAAATTCTGTGCGATTGAATATTTGGCTAAGGTAAGGTTTTAAGTTGGGATTGTTCACCAATCGCTCGTTTTTTTTGGGGTCAGCTACCAACTTTCCTTGTAAAACAACATAAGATGTAGATTTTTGGTTAACTGGGTCAAAAAAGCCTGCATTCAAAATAGCTACGGCTCGATGCTTCTGGGCAAATTCCTCTACGGTGCTTACCTTCTGTGATAATGCAGGAGTTACCAAAAATCTGCTATTAGCTGGAATTAACAAAATGTGAGCGATGCTTTGAGGCAAAGTGCGCTCGAAGTAGCGGATAGTTTTTGGTGGTGAAGATGCAACAGTTGGTAAGCTAATCGGCATTTAAGCTGCATAATATAAATGCAGAGTCGGTTGAAAA
>NZ_JAYGHD010000072.1:0-19775 GCF_034932245.1 Nostoc sp. UHCC 0251 | reverse complement strand
GTGGGGTGGGCATCTTGCCCGCCCTGATTATGCAACTTAAATGCCGATTAGCTTAGTAGGCGATCGCTACTTCCAACAAGCTAGACAACAGATGAACTTGGTAGATGAAGAAGGAAGCTTGTTAAGTAGTTTGCAAGGCGAACTATTAGAAATACAGATCCGCCAGCAAGAAATACTGCCTTTTTTGCAGCAGCCGCAAGCGTTACAAAGAGGAATTTCTAATTTCAAAACTGATCTGGCGGAAGCGGAAACGTTACTTTCTCAGGCACAAGAATTTAGTCAAACCAGTTCTCAAGGGGATTTACAAGCTCTGCTCACAAAGCATAACAGCACGATAGCCGGGTATTTTGAACGACTTAAGTTGCTGATTCGGCAAATTTTGCCATTAACTTCACAGCCAGAGGGAGCTATAAAAGCACAGCAATTAATCTCGACATTCAGCCAAAGTCAGGATGCTCTAAAGTTTTATCAGTTTGCTCATGAGTTAACCGGCTTTGCCAAAACAGTTCAAGAACGCCAAGAGGAAGTTGATCTAGCCCAAGAAAAGGCTGCACTCATGCAAGCTCAGATTATTATTGGTAGTATGCTGCTGTCAGTGGCGATCGCTGCTATTTTGGCTTTCTACACAAGTAGAATCATCGCCCATCCCATTAACGCAGTCACGAATATTGCCCAAAGAGTTACTCAAGAAGCAAATTTCGACTTGCAAGCACCTGTCACCACACAAGATGAAGTTGGGGCGTTAACTAGCTCCCTTAATCAATTAATCCAACAGGTGAAGCACCTTTTAGAAGAACAACAAGCTGAGACTCAAGTTCGGCTAATTCAAAGTGAGAAAATGTCTAGTTTAGGACGGATGCTGGCTGGTGTCGCTCACGAAATTAATAATCCGATAAATTTCATTTCTGGCAACCTCGTACACGCGAAAACCTATACTGATGACCTGTTATCGCTATTACAAACATACAAAGCTGAAGTTCCTCATCCTTCTACTGCTCTGCAAACTTTAACAGAAGAAATTGATTTGGAGTTTCTTGAAGTAGATTTGCCAAAACTCTTCAACTCTATGACAGTTGGTGCCGATCGCACGCGAGAAATTGTCCGAAGTTTGAAAGATTTCTCTCGTTTAGATGACGCGGAAATGCAGTTAGTAGAACTACACGCTTGTATAGAGAGTACACTGTTGATTCTGAACAATCGCCTGAAAAATGGTATTAGCCTTGTTCGCAGCTATGGAGAAATTCCACCGATTCCAGGCTACACCGGTTTACTTTATCAGGTATTTATGAATCTTCTCAGCAATGCCATTGATGCTTTGGAGCAAAAATCGGCTGATAATCCCGAATTTATGCCTGAAATCACCATCATCACAGAACGCTGGCAGAATGATTTGGTGATAGTGCGAATTGCAGATAACGGCTCTGGTATTTCACCAGAAAATCAGAAAAAGATATTTGAAACATTTTTCACAACCAAACCACGAGGTATTGGTACTGGTTTAGGGCTAGCGATCGCATACCAAATTGTGGTAGAAAAACATCAGGGTAAAATCACTTGCCAATCTGAGTTAAATCGAGGTACAGAGTTTGTGTTGGCTCTACCCACCGCAGGTATTGCTTAACTAATTTATCATCCTTAAGCTAGTAGCTTTTGAAGTTTTATTCGTTCATTATGAAGCTTGCGCGTTCCAACTTTTTAGTGGACTTACGCCAGTTTTGGCAAGCTTTTTGAGAACAAAGAGAGAAACAAACTTATGGGACTTTTTGATCAAATACTTGGTGCCGTTGCTAATCCCAATCAACAGGGCAGCTTAGGTCAATTGGGAAGTATTGTTAACACTGTGCAACAATTGAGCGATCGTACAGGCACAAACCCTTCTACCATCCAATCAGTTTTATCTATTGTCGGCGGTCAAGTGCGTTCTGCTTTACAACAAAAGCAAGCCACAGATGGTAATGAAGCCGCACAAACTCTAGTTAATCAATATGCTGGTACTTCTCCTAACCCTCAAGCCGTCAATTCCCTGTTTTCTCCTCAGATCCAACAACAGGTAGCTCAGTTTGCTGCCCAGCGCACCGGATTGGATGCTAGTATGGTTCAACAATTGCTGCCTTTAGCAGTACCTTTGGTACTGAATTTTTTGAAAACAGGTGCAAATGCTCAGAATCCCCAAGCTGGCGGGAATTCTGTACTGAATTCTTTCTTGGATGCTGACGGCGATGGTGATGTCGATATCGCTGATGCCATCCAAATGGCTAGTCGGCATATGCAGCGTTGACACTCTCTGCGAGAAAACAGCCCTGCTCTGCCCCCTTTCTTTTAAAATTCCCCATCATATCGTGTCCGGTTAAAGATTTATCATTAAAACCGCAGTTCTTGTTGGGGGAAAGAGGATTTTTCGATTTTTGCACAGATGTGGTAACTGTAATACCAATTCGCAATTCGCAATTCGCAATTCGCAATGACGCTCCTACGTCGCTAACGCTGCGCTAACGCAATTAAGAAACTTAGATGCAGCAGGACTTTCCTGATTTACATCTGTTGCCTCATTTTGGAGAATTGGTATAACTAATGAGCCGGACATGATATCACTTGTTCTTTTTCTTAACGGGATTGAGCGATCGCTCAAAGCGACTAAACGCTTGAGAAGAAAGCAGGGTCAAAAATAAATAAATCAAGGCGACAGTGGCGTAAATCTCAAATGAACGATAGTTCTCAGCTACAATCAGCTGTCCTTTGCGGAACAACTCTTCAAACCCGATGATAGCAACTAAGCTGGTATCTTTAAGCAGGCTAATGAACTCATTGCCCAGAGGTGGCAGCATCCGTCGGAGGGCTTGAGGAAAGATTACATAGCGCATCGTTTGCACTGAGCTTAAACCTAGTGATTGAGAGGCTTCTGCTTGCCCAGGATCAATTGATTGAATGCCTGCTCGGACAACTTCAGCAATGTAGGCAGCGCTATTGAGACTCAATGCAATGACCGCTGCTGCTAAACGATTTAAAGTAAAGGTGAAACCAAAATTTTGGGCTAAAGCAGGCAATCCAAAGTAAATCATAAAAATTTGCACCAGCAACGGTGTCCCCCGGAAAAAGTCTACATACGCTCTAGCAATCCAGGGCAAAGGCGGAGTGGGGAAAAGGCGAACAATTCCAATCAGTGTACCTCCGATCATACCCAGCAAGACTGAGATTGCTGTGAGTTCAAGTGTTACTAAAGCCCCACTTAGCAAGGTGGGTAGGGACTTAAAGATAATATTTAGTGAGGTAAATAGTTGGGATACGCCGTTTTCGGGAGTCTGGTTTTCGATGGGTGATTTTTCTGGTAGTTGTGGCGGTTGGATACCAAACCACTTTTGGTAGATTTTGGCGTAAATACCATTTTTCAGTACTGTTTCTAGACCTTGGTTAATCGCTTGCAAGTTGGGCGATCCCTTAGGTGTAGGAATGCCATAAAATTCTTCTGTTAGCAAACTGCTGACCACTTTGAGTCCCTTAAGGTTGCCGCTCTTGATGCCATATAAGATAACGACCTGATCATTAAGAACGGCATCGACATTACCGTTGATTAATGCTTGCAGGGTTAAAGGTGAATCATTAAAAGTGCGAATTTCAGATCCTGGAATATTTTTAGCCTTTTGTGCTCCAGTTGTCCCAATTTGTACGCCAATGGTTTTGTTCTTAAGATCGGCGAAATTGGTAATGTTTTGATTATCTGTGCGGGTAACGATCGCTAGCCCTGATTTGAAGTAAGGACGCGAGAAGGAAATTGTCTTCGCCCGTTCGGCAGTAATCGTCATTGCCGCAACTGCTGCATCTACGGTTTGCGCTTGCAATGCTGGAATCATACCAGCAAAAGGCATATTTTGATACTTAACTTTAAAGCCAGCAGATTGAGCGATCGCATTCATCAAATCAATGTCAAAGCCTTGCAACTCACCACTGGCAGATTGAAACTCGAAAGGCGGAAACGTAGGTTCTGTAGCAACCGTAAGTGTGTTACCAGTAGTGGAACCATCTGTGACACAACCTGAAAGTAAAAGTATACAGCTTAAGCTGAAGCCAAAAACTAGCTGACGTAACCAAAGGACAACAGTTAATCTAGTCATATCCTTTAGACTTCTCCAAAAATACCCAAGCTTAGACTATGACCAAGCCCCGTTGGGGCGGGGTGTGGGGTTTAGGGTGTGGGGTGTAGGGGAAAGAGACAGCCCCAACAACCATAGGGTTCTTGCCCCGTCTTCCCTACCTTCTACCCCCTACCCCCAACACCCTTCTTGTTGACTGGCGAACCTGAATAAAAAATCCACTTCAGCACAATTGCTCTAATAATAGTAAAATTTTGTCGGACACTTTGTTGCATTAAAAAGTTATCCGTAGATGCTTCTATGGATGGGTTGGCACTGATGCTTGCAACTTCAGTAAATTCCATATTTAAAATTCACTTTATAAATCAGATTAAAAATGGTTACAAATACATTTGATGGTAACAGCGTATTCGAGGAAGATTATCTTTACTTTTATGAAACTTTGTTGACACCAGAACGCACTCAACACGAAGTTGATCTCATTTGCCGATTGCTAGATTTACAAGCAGAGATGAGTATTTTAGACTTAGCTTGTGGGCATGGACGAATTGCTAATCAGTTAGCGGCTCGTGGTTATCATGTGACTGGACTTGATGCAACAGCTTTCTTTTTAGAAAAAGCAAATCAAGATGCGGCTAACAATGGTGTTAAGGTAGAGTACCTTCAAGGCGATATGCGTTCCCTACCCTTTAGCGATCGCTTCAACTGCATTATCAACTGCTTCACAGCTTTTGGTTACTTCGATGACAATGAAAATCGAGCGGTCTTAACCCAAGCGTATCGCGCTCTAAAAGTAGGTGGCAAATTGCTAATTGATATTCAGAATTTTAGCCGTGTTTTGCAAGAATTTACGCCTGAGTTAATTACTGAGCGTGAGGGAAATTATATGCTTGCACGTACAGGCTACGATGCGCTTACTAATCGTACCTATACCGAGCGGATTATCATTCGTGATGGACAAGTGCGGCGAGGTGAATACTTTATTCGCAATTTTACCTTTCCCGAAATCCGCGATTGGCTCCTGCAAACGGGTTTCAGCGAAGTAGAAGGCTATGGTTACGATGGTGAACCGTTTGCGCTTGATAGCCGCCGAATGATTGTGGTAGCAAGAAAATGAAGAGTCACGTCGCTTTGCTCCGAATTAAAAATTAAAAATTAATAATCCACATAAATAATACATTTAGTTGCTCTGTATCATGAGTCTGTTTCAATCAGGAGTCAGATTACGTGCCCAATTTTATATGTAATTTTATCTGCATCATTCTTTTGGCGTATTTATTTGAGTTCATAAAAGTAGCATTTTATATCCTTAGTTTAGGTTAATTTAATTTTTGGAGAGGTATGATATCCATCATAAGGCTAGGCATTTTATTTCTTGAATCGCTTTTTTGTTGAATAACTCTAATCCTAAATTCGATTTGGTTATTTAAGCTAAATTTTTTTAATTTACACACCCACTATGAATATAAATCTTCTTGGGTAAGCATCCTGCCGCCCTAGTTAGTTGTGCAAATTAAATGCGCGATAGCTTATAACGCAATACAGTTCAGCTAAGACCAAAACACTTGTAGAGACGGCGATTTATCGCGTCTCGAAAAACCACAATTTTGTACAATTAGCCCTTAACTGAACCGTATTGGCTTATAACGAAGTGGTGAGTAGGGTTGATAGCTTATTTTCAAATTCTTCAGGAAATCCTGCTACTCCCCACTAACTTGGGATGATGCTGTTGAATTTATTTTTCACTGCCAAGAGTGAGAATAATAAATATGCCCACCGTATCCTTAGTTTTGCGGGCATCGTTGTGTTTTTGTCTGAGCTAAATGACAAGGATAATTGGATTTAAATAGGTCGATGTTATAAACTTTTTGCTTTACAAGCTAGTCCTGTAGGGTTCAAAAGTGCATTATTGAAGCAGCCAATCGAGGTTTTGGTATTGCGTCCATAGTTCGATTCATATATTGCTATTAGCGATCGCAGACCAGATATAGTTATTCATTCCGGATATAGACCTGAAACTCCAAGTTCAGTGAGACGACCACTCGATCGAGTAATAGTTGAATGATTTTATCTAGTGAAAATAGGAAGTAAAAAATGATCTATTTAATTGCGATCGGTTTCAGAGATGAATTCAAAGCAGATGAGGTTCTGTGCGGTTTTAATCAAAACATAACTTCGTCAATTATCGCCTAATCAATCTAACAAGATTGTAGAAGAAAATTAGGAGTCTTAAACATGAGATGGAAACAGTTGACGATCATGTTTATCTCTACAATAGTATTTCTGTTTACCGGAAATGCGATTGCACAGACTGATCTCAATATTAATAATGCCAATCTAGTTCGATTGGGTGGAAATGTCACGGTTGTAGAAAAACAAGTTGTAGAAAATGCTATTGCCATTGGTGGCTCGGCGATCATCCAACCTAATGGACGGGTGACAAAAACCGCGATCGCTATTGGTGGAAATGTCATTCTCAACCAAGGCGCACGGGTAGATGGCGATGCCTATGCGATCGGTGGCCAAGTCGTACAAGCAGAAGGAGCCACTATTGGCGGATCAAAAGGCATATTCGACGATCAATATAATGAACGAGGCATGATGGGGATGCACCGCGATCGCAATCGATTTTTCCCGATGTATTTCTTTCACGCCAGTTTTCGGATTTTATCCGCGATCGTCGCTGCCATTGTTGGCATAATTTTGTTACAAACCGCACCACGTTTTCTGCCAAATTTAGCGGCTACCGTGCGTCAATATCCAGGCCAAAGCGCATTATGGGGAATTGGGGCAGTGTTTACCTTAATTGTCCTGAACATTTTTTTGGCACTCACCCTAATTGGCATTCCATTGATTCCACTCGTCAGCTTAATAGTGAGTCTGACATCATTGGTTGGAGCATTGGGAATCTCACTATTCATCGGTCAACAAGTGGTAAAAAGCGATCGGCGAAGCAGTTTGCAGCAGTTCTTGATTGGGTTGCTGATTGTCACAATACTTGCCCTGATTCCATTTTTCGGTGGGATTGTAGTGTCTGTTGTGAGTCTGTTGGGCTTGGGATCGATTCTTGCCTGGAAATTGGGTAAGGCACAACCGCCGATCTTGGAGTAACTCCAAGTGGAGGCAGGGGGCAGGGAACAGGGGGAGCAGGGGGAGCAGGGGGAGCAGCAGGGCTGTTTCATTCCCCAAAGAGCTTTAAAAATCAAGGGTTCTAGCGATTAAAAATTAGTTATTTTGTTACCAGCGTGCCGATGAAACCAACTATTTTACTGATATTTCAGTGCTTAAATGTTCATCTCTTCGTCACGCTTACTTACAATTTTCTCGCTAACCATCTTGACAAATCCTGTTTGAAATGGAATGAATCAGCCCTGGGGGGAGCAGGGGGAGCAGGGGGAGTAAGAAAAATAGAATCTGAGTAAATTAAATAATTTATTTTTTGGAGTTCTCTAAAGTCGGGAAACAGTGCAAATGGCAGCAAGATTGATAGCAACTGTGCCATCTGATTCACTTCCTAAGTAGTAAGGCAAAAAAATATTTATCGTTTCAGGAAACCTCTTATGAAACCAGATTACCTGATTGTCGGCAGTGGTTTATCAGCATTGGTCTTTGGCGCTTTGATGGCAAACTCCGGTAAGACCGTGCAAGTACTTGAAGCCCATGAGCATCCAGGTGGCTTTGGTCATACGTTTACGATGGCTAAAAAATACACCTTTAATGCCCAATTCCATTATGTTTGGGATTGTGGTGAAGGACAAACGGTGAATCGGGTACTCAAGGAACTGGGCTTGGATCAGGAAGTAACTTTTGAACGGTACGACCCGGATGGCTTTGACCACATGCGAATGCCGGGATATGCATTAGATATTCCTTCGGAACCAGAGAAATTAATCCAACGATTATCAACGCTGTTTCCTGCATATAGTGATCGCATTCGCCAATTTGTCAATGACGTTGAAAAAACGAGCGCAGGTTTGAAACTACTCGCTCCTCCAGTTAAGCCACTTGAACTGCTCCAACATCCAGGTGAAGTGGTTTGTACTGCCCAATATCTTAACAGCACACTTCAGGATGTATTCGACAAGTTTCAGCTACCTCAAGCCGCCCAGACCCTATTGGCTCTGCAATGGCCTGATTTTTTGCTGCCTCCAAATCAACTCTCTTTCTATGCCTGGGTCGCTTTGTTCAAGGGCTATCAAGCCGGTGCATTTTACCCAACCCAACATTTTGAGCATGTAATCAATTCGTTAGTCAAAGTGATTGAATCACACGGAGGGCAAGTACTACTCAATCATGAAGTCGTGAATTTTAGACTCACAGACCGAACAATTACGGGAGTTGAGGCGATGGATTTAACCACCCATCAAACTCATGAATTTACAGGCGATACTGTGATTTGCAACATTGACCCCAAAAAAGCCGCCAAAATGATTGGTGAGTCAAATTTCTCCAAAACCGTGCGCCGAAAACTCAACTATGAGTATTCTCCATCCAACTACATGGCTTATTGCGTTGTCAAAGACCTTGACATGCGAAACTATGGATTTGGCAAGTGGAATCTCTTCCATACAGGTCATCAGGATTTGAATGAAGCCTTTGCTCAGATGTATGAACGCAATGACTTTTCTAATCCCAGCTTTGCCATTACAACGCCCACTTTATTGACAGAAGCGAGTCGGGATTGCCCAGAGGATTGCCAGATTGTCGAATTCCTTACCGTTGCTAATTATAACTACTTCAAACAATTGCGACAGAGCGATCGCAAAGCCTACAATCAGAAGAAACAAGAAGTCTTTGACTCCATACTAGATGTCGTGGAAAAAGAATATGTGCCGAACTTTAGAAAGCACATGGTCTTTCACATCACGGGTAGCCCCACCACCAATGAACGTTTTTGCTGGTGTCCCAACGGGAATTCCTACGGTTCTAGTCTTACACCGCGCAATATGGGTCTAGGACGGTTGAATCATGAAACTTCACTCAACCATTTTTATTTCTGCAATGCTTCATCAGGTTATCCGGGTTTTGCTCCCACATTCTGGACTGGAGCATTGCTGTATCAACGATTATCTGGCGATGTGCTTTTAGGCAATAGCTAAACAGACAGCCAGGAAGAAGAAAGGGGGCAGGCAGCAGGGGAGAAGACCCCATCCATGAATGGAGGGGCTTGGTGGGGGATAGGGAGAAAAAGGGCAGTTCCACGAATAAATTCGGTTGCTCTGCGACCAGATTGCAGGGATACAGGGGACAACAATTTTCGAGTTTTTGCTTTTCCCCCTGCCCTGACTTTTCACATTATGTAGAAAAGTCCACCAAAAACCTAACCCCCTAACCCCCTTCCCGACGCGGGAAGGGGGAAAATTCAAAGTCTCTCTCCTTTTAGGAGAGAGATTTAGAGAGAGGTTTTCCAGATGCCGTGAAAAGTCAGGCCCCCTGCACCCCTGCTTAGTTCGGTCACACATATTAGTCATATTCAACAACTGAGAGGTCAGTTATGAGAATTGCAGTTATCGGTGGTGGAGCCAGTGGTATGGTTACAGCTTACCTACTTGATAAACAAGGACATCATGTCACCGTGTTTGAACGGCAGCCGATGTTGGGGGGACATATTCGGACACTCAACAAGAATGTGAAACCTAACCAATCTAATTGCAATGAAATGTTGGAAAGTGGAGTTCTAGAATTTCCTACCGTATTTTATAACTTCGTTGCTCTCATGCAAGAGCTAGGGGTGGAACTAGAACCCATCCGTGTCGGTTCAGCTTTATTCCCCAAAGATGGTAATCACTTTTTATCGAGGGTGATGATTGATAACAACTATACAGGCATCCACCGCCTCATTGAATCTCTGCGGTTCGATGCCGTCCATGCTCGTTCCTTTGGATTATGGCTAAAAACGCGATTTGCTCAGATGGAAGATTTTTACAATCAGCCACTGTCTCAATATGTGAACAAGCAAAGTATAAGTAATACCTGGCTAAAGTTGCTGACGATGTATAGTTACTCAATGCCGTTTGAACTTATTGACAACTTTCCCGCAGAGATGGCAATTCTGATGTTACGCGACTACCTCGCAGTCAAATGGGTCAGGATTAAAGGCGGTGTATATTCCTATATTGAAAAAATTTTGGAGCTATTTAAAGGTGAAGTTTTGTTGAATGTGGAGATTGCTAATATTTCCAGAAGTCCAGATGGTGTGAAAATCAAGCGATCGCAGGGTGAGATCCAGGAGTTTGATAAAGTCGTGTTTGCCACGCCACCTGACCAAGTAATGGCACTGTTAGCTGATCCAACCGATGCTGAAATTAAACGCTTCTCAGGTTGGAAAGCCAATTATGCAACTACTACAATTCATACAGATACTTCCATGTATGATCATCATCACATTCACCACCCCTCGGAATTTGATTTCTTCCAAACAGACAGCCGATGGGGATATAACAGTTACTTGAATCAGCTTTGCGGCATCTCATCGCCACAGCATTATTTTTTATCGTTTCAATTAGAAGGATTGATTGCTCCCGATCGCATTATTCACACTCAAAAACATCACACTCCGTTGTATACCACTGAATCTTTTAGATACCGTGATGAAGTAGTTGCCACCAATGGAGAGAACAATACTTACTATACGGGAGCTTATCTAGGAGATGGCTTACATGAAGGAGCGATCGCATCTGCCTTTCGAGTTGCTCAACTCATTGGTTCACCTTTCGCTCTTTCTATTTCTGGTTTCAACGACGGAAACACAAACACAGCCAGTAGACCGAAAACTTTTGCCATACCTTTTTTGCGATCGCGCAGCATGTCGTAAACCTGATTTTTCACGGCATCTGAAAACCTCACTTCTATTTCTCTCTCCTTTTAGACTACGGTGTACACACAAGTCCTAAAAACCTAGCTTGATAAGACTTTCCTCGTTTTCCTCGTTCCCAGTCTCCGACTGGGAATGCATTCATTGAGTCTCTGACTCAATGCTCCTCTTGGAGGCAGAGCCTCATGAGGAGCATTCCCATGCAGAGCATGGGAACGAGATAAACGAGATAACAATGGGAAATTGATTTTTTTTCGACTTGTGTATACACCGTAGCCTTTTAGGAGAGAAACTTTGAATTTTTCCCAAAACCCGACAAGTATTGCAACCGATGTAATAGCTTATAGAATTAACGATTTCTGTTTGTTGCGAGGGTGAGTTTTTCTATTAGTTGCTTTTTCAAGCTTTCAAAATAATTAACACTGTCTTCAAGTTCAGAGGCTTTTGCATAGCGAATTAATGGTTCGAGCAACCAAGCTTCTGTTGGTGTAATTTCAGGTTCTAAGGTTAAGAGACGTATTTTGGTGTCTACCCATTGTAAGCTAGAGGGAATATGAGATGCATGAGCATTACAAGTTTCCATCAATTGATCCAGAACCACCTCGAAATTTTCATCTTTTCCATAAACCTTAATCATTTGTCCGACTTTAAATACATGGGAAGCTAATTCGCGGATTTCGGGTTGATGAGAATTTGTTAATATTTCACCGATTGTTAAAACCTTGAACTTACCTTGAGCATCGATTGACATTAATTGCCCTAGTAAATTAGTGCTGAGGTTAGCCAGGGCTTTATCAAATTCTATACGGGTAGGAGAAATGTTGGGAGCAAGTTCAAACCATGCTCCCTTTCCCGCTAAAATCTCACAACAGCGTTTTCGTGAGGTGATGTCTCCACCAGTTATTTGGGTTCGTCCTCTAGGGCCTGGTCGGTAAATTGTGTTACCTTCGCTACCTTCCCGTACACCAGTTTGAATTGTGACTCCTCGTAAAAATCGGGAGACGATTCGAGGCATAATATCAGGCCAAAGGTCGGCTAAACGACCAAATAGAGTAGCTTCTTCGATTTTTTCAATGAATATTTGCCGGAAGCGTTGAAAGTAAATGCCATTGGAAGATAAAACAAGGTAGGGAAAGGGTAGTTCTAGTTGTGATAATTCTCCTTGTTCGGATATGAGGATGAGTAATTCGACAGCAGTGCTAATGATGCTTAAAAGTTGGTCGGGATTGGGACATATAAGGACTATTTCTGGCAACAAAGCCAACTTATAGCAGCTAAGAAGGTCAGGTTTAAGGATTTTAGCAGTGGAGAAATATTTGATAGTTTTGCTAGTTGCGATCGCAATTTCTCCGCTTTTTTTCAAACCCTGGGAGCTACTGGAATTTTGTCGTTCGAGAAAATAAACTCGATCGTCTACTTGTGTAAGTTGCTTGGTGAGATGGTAAAAAAAACTGACTCCTAGTGCGCCAGCAGGTAAGATTCCCACACTATCTTTGATTAGGGAAACCACTGTTAGCTCTCCTCAATTGCAGCTATGACTTCATAGGCTTTATCTAGATCGGAAACTTTTAGGATGAGGTGCATTTTTTCCCCCGGACGAGTCGAACTACCATAAGTATATTCAATGTTAATTTTCGCCCTGGTGATCGCTTGGGTTAATCGTGCTAATTGACCATTAATATCGGTAATCTCCACAGCGATGATATCTGCCTCAATTACGTAAAATCCCTGTGAAAGAAGTAAGTCTTTACATTTATCGGGTTCGCTAACAACTATCCGAATCAAACCTTGCTCAATATTATCAATTAGTGATATTGCTTCGATATTGATATTCTGATTTGCGATCGCGCTACTCATTGCAGCTAGACGACCGGGATAATTTTCTAAAGCTATGGTTAGTTGGCGTTGAATTTGGCAGTGCATAGATAAAATATAACCTCACCTTTAGAGATGTAGGTACAAAATATCAGTAAAAAATAACTGAGTATTCAATTAATTGCAGATGAACCACTATTCTAAGCTGAGTTGTATCCATTTTTTCTGTAAACCGCTTTTACAGTGCTTGCCGGATAAGCTGGAGTGAAAATTACCAAACTATTTTTTGCTGGTATAATTGCTCTCGCTCCTAGCGTATATAGCGCAAAATCAGTTACCTCAAGTTATTAGTGTCAGTGATAGGGTTTTATGTTTGAACAGCAACCTGAAGATTTACGATTTTATGTCAAACAGTTAGCTACTGAAGCTTTACAAAAATCAGAGCCATCCGCATGGTTTGAAGTGTTATATACCGAAGCTAAAGGTGATACAGCAAAAATTCCTTGGGCAAAGTTAGCTCCTCACCCTTATCTACAAGATTGGTTGACGAACCATCAACCGTTCGCTTCTGGGCAAAAGGCGCTAGTCATTGGTTGCGGCTTGGGAGATGATGCCGAAGCTCTAGCTCATCGAGGGTTTGAGGTAACTGCCTTTGATATTTCACCGACAGCGATCGCTTGGTGTCAAGAGCGATTTCCAGATTCGACTGTCAACTATGTAGTTGCAGATTTGTTATCAATTCCCTCACAATGGCATCAAGCTTTTGACTTTGTTTTTGAATGTCGTAATATTCAAGCTTTGCCGTTGAATGTGCGTTCTTGCGTTATCTCCTCAGCTGCCTCGCTTGTTGCTCCAGGTGGCACACTTTTACTGATTACTCGTGTTCGAGATACAGAAGTTGAACCCTCTGGCCCACCTTGGCCATTATCAAACTCGGAACTCAAACAGTTTGAAAATGTAGGATTACAGCAAGTAGAAAAACTTGTGTTTTTAGAATCTGAGCTTGACGTGAAGCAAGTGCGAATTGAATATCAACTTCATCACTCTCAGAAAACAATAGAAGTCGCGCAGTCCATTTAGTAAGGAGAACTGGGAGCGCTGGGGGCAACCCTTTGGGTA
The DNA here is from genome assembly GCF_034932245.1 of Nostoc sp. UHCC 0251. NCBI lineage: Bacteria > Bacillati > Cyanobacteriota > Cyanophyceae > Nostocales > Nostocaceae > Nostoc > Nostoc sp. UHCC 0251. The sequence goes on along the minus strand of NZ_JAYGHD010000072.1, from coordinate 5,939 downwards.
GGGTAAAGAGAACTTAAATATTGCTGTATTCTTATAGTCAATGCTAAATACCTAATTGATATGCATCGCTCATACACTGCATGGCTTGTTCCAGTGGTCTTGGCTTTAATTGGTTTTGGGTTAGATGTAAAAAGTGCGATCGCACAACAGGTTTACACATTCAATGCCACTTATGACGTATTCTCCACGTCTAAACCCATCACCCCAGATGTTTCAGTAACAACTATTTCAGGGCAAAGTTTTGATGCTCCTTATGATTTAACGAAAGTTAGCGGTTCAACTTACAGCCAAGTTAACTTTGCTACTGGAGAGTTCCGATTTAATACAGACGCCGCCACATTTGGCTTGCAGGGCTTGCCAGTAGGCGAGGTAGTGTTGTTTGGTAACGACACTAATAAATTGTTTGGCACAAATAACGCTACTGGAGTAATTGACTTTCTCTCCTCAAAAGGCACTGCCATGAATATTTTTACTATTACTAGTGGTGAAGGTTTATTTCAAGGCGCTGTCGGTACATTGACGCTTTCTGAAGTTTATCAAATCAGTTTAGACCCAAATATTCCTACCACAGGCAAATCAAAAGCCAGTGGAACCATTCAGGTTTTTTCTCAAACAGTTCCAGAGCCAAGCACTACCACTGCGTCGGCTCTTATAGGCATAATGGGGGCGGCTTTTTTGCTGTGTCGGCAAAGGAATATGTCCACTTCTGGCAGTCTGAAACTATTCTTCTAGTCGCAATAGATGATGCAATTCGGACTGCAAAGTTTATCCGTAATAGTTGTATTCGGCTGTGGATGGACATTAAAGGCACGGGTAAAAACTTCTTAGGGACTTCCAAGAAATAAATTATCCAATCTTGTGGGGTGGGCGACACGATAGCCCATAGTCAAAGGCGGGCAAGATGCCCACCCCACAATAAATAGTTGTATATTTTTTTATTTGGAAGTTCCTTAGCGATCATCATTGCACATGTCGCCACCTCGAATATGACCAATATCCTGAAAATCATGTTTATATCATTGCTCAAAAGACTTAACCAATCATTAAAGGGGTGTGTAAATCTAAAGAAATTATTAAGGGAATACCCAGGTAAGATGGGTAGAAATTGGGTAGTTCTGCGCTATTTTTGAGCAAACGATTGAGCGATGATTATGTGTATAGAAAGCGCTGGCAAACGTTTTTAGCTGGCATTTAATAAACCGATATAAAACAAAGCCCTGGATTTTTACTAGGGCTTTTTAAATTTAATTTTATCTGGAATTCGTGGAAAACCCCACTCCTTAGGTAGGGGTGGGGTTAGTACGTTATTAAACTTCAGTATTTAACTGCACATAATATCACTCAAATTGCACAAGCGATCGCCCCGATACAATAATAAAACCGACAGAATCAAGCCTAATTTGGGGCTGGCGAATTCCCTCTAGAATGGCTGCATTTAAAGCAGTTTCTATCTTCAATTCTTCAGCTAATGCATTATCCCAACTTTGCTGGTGCAGACGCAGCCGTAATTGTTCTACTCTATTGGCTAATTTCTTTTCGGCGACTTTAGCACAACTTTGGCATAAGTCAATAAAATCGGGACGATTGGAGAGTAATTCTGAAGAAGTGTTACGCACTTGATAGCAAAAATTTTGCCATTTACTAGGGTCAACAAAATCGTCAATAATTCCTAAGCGCTCTTTTGCCAGATTGTAATCTCGTCCTTGATTATTGTTTTTATCTTTATATGGACGTTGCAGGATGCTTAAGAGCGCTTTATCTTCAACAACGCGGATTGGTTCCTTGCGACCATCAACATAGATAGTTTCTATAATTGGTGGAAATAAAGCATCGACACGTCGCTGCAAGTTTTTGAATTGAGAATTATCTAGTTTGTTATCTAGTAAAACTTGTTTGGCAATTCTTAAATTTGCCTCGACTACATAATTGCATTGAAAACCAAACCACTCTTTCCCTTCTTTAGAATCCCAAGATGCATCAGTGCGCCACAGAGCAAAGGCTTCACCTCGGTCATCCCAGTTTATATAGTTCCAGAGTGCTTCAACAAATCCTTCCCCAACTCGAAAAAGTTTTACACCAGGATTCTGGTTGGCTACCCTGCGATTATAAGTACCAAATTGGTCTAGGTAACTCTCAGCAAAACGATTTTTTAAGTCATTTATAGGAACCAATGTCCGCGTTGAGGGTTGATAACGTCGCATCTCTGATGAATCGGGGTTATTGAGTCCTCTGAATCCCAGCGCGTCACAAATCCAGCCTTCAATTGCTCGTTTCATTTCTAAATGACAAGCATCGTAATTATCTAGCTCTTGAAAATACTCGGTGGCAATTTCATCGTTAGCATCAATTTCATCTAAAGCATTCTGTTCGCTAATTTTGGCTATTTCAGCTTCAATTTGCTCTTGAATTGGCGAAATCATCTCTAACAATCCAGCAGCACCTGATTGAAACAAAACTGTTTCTAATTCTGCAAGTTTCTCATCCACATAAAACTGGAGACTGGCAATTGATTGTTGGAAAATACCAAACCCATCTTTTAATACTTTATACCAAGCATTGTGAGGGCTATCTTCTAAATAAGGGCCAATCAAGGCACTAGATTGGACTCCAATTTTGCTGCCAATGCGGTCAAGCCTGCCAATTCTCTGCTCTAATTGATTCGGCGACCAAGGCAGGTCAAAATGAATTAACCAATCGGCAAACTGGAGATTACGCCCTTCTTCTCCAGAGCGATCGCATACTAAAATAAAGCAGTTTGGGTTATTCTTGAACCTATTTAAGCCTTCCTCAACTTTGTCTGGTGATTCTCCAAATTGATGACTGGCTACTGTCTCTGCACCAAAGCTATCAGATAAATACCGGACAATTTCGCCGCAAGTTTGCACAAAACTGGTAAATACAACAAATTTGGGCAGAATATCGCCAGTAATTGGCCTGCGTATTCTCTGCTGTATCCTGGTGATGAATTCGTTTTGATTCTTCCGAACGTTTGCGGGAATTTTGAAGTACGTACCTAACTGATTCAGCAGTACTGTTTTTAAACTTTCTCTCCGTTCTCCGTCTTCTTGAGGTTGGCGAATGATTTTTAGGAAGGATTGCAGAATCTCTTCTTCCCCTGAGAATTTGGGGGTTGTAGTTAATAGGCGAATGTCATCTTCTTTAAACTCCTGGATGAGTTTAGCATGAGGCTTACCAGTTAACCGGGCAGTAATTACCTGCTCTAAAATGCCTAACCAAGTACCAGCAGCTAGGAATAACAACAGAAAAATCCGCTGATATTGCTTTTCACCAGGAGCAACACTACGCCATTGATTGAGCAGTTCGTGGATATCAAGCGATCGCTCGTCTAAATCATACTCTTCTTTCGGTGTAAAATTGCGGTCAAAGATGACATCTTCCACCGCAGCGCGACGGTTGCGAAGCATTCGGCGGTGTAGTCGATATATATCGCTGACATGGACACGAATTGCTTGGACTATTTGCTCTTGCTCGGTAGAATTGGCTGGTAAATTTTCTAAATCATCCGCCAGCTTTAGTAAATATTCATCCTCAGCAAAGAGGTTTCGCAGTTGCTGCAAGTTGCTTTTGAGAACAACAGGCTCCGCATCTTCTTTAAAAGAAAGGAGAAGTCTACCAATTTCCTGACGGCTTTCAACTTTGGCGCGGAAACCTGCTAAATCACCAATTTTATAGGTTGCTGGGTCGAGCAAGTGCAACATAGCCAGAAAATCCTGCTCATGATTGAGAACAGGAGTGGCGGATAATAAAAGTAAGCGATCGCTTTTATGAGCAAGTTCTTTGCAAGTCTGAAAACGCTGGCGTACTGCTGCATCCTTAGAGGTTGCCATTGCTGCGATATGATGGGCTTCATCTAAAATTAAGCAGCCTATCTTCGCTTTCAGGTTGATTTTATGAATATCTTCAACCGCCAGCACTGCTACCCGTTTGCCAAAATGGGAAATGTAAAACTTGTTTTCTAACTCAAGCCGCCATTGTTTGAGCAAATATTGCGGAACCAATACCACCGCATTTTTTTTCGGTTCATCGAGAAGGAATTGACGCAGAATCGCCCCCGCTTCAATGGTTTTTCCCAGTCCCACCTCGTCTGCTAGCAAGTAGCGTTGAATTGGGTCTTCCAGTACCCGCCGCACAACTTCAACTTGGTGAGGATAAAGATTAATATTTGCCGAAATCAGTCCTGTCATCCCGCGACTGACAGCGCGTTGCTTAATCAAGGTTTTGACGAAAGCCAATCTTTTGTCGTGAAAGTAGGGTGTTTCGTGACCCTTCATCGCCAGAGTTTCGATGGGGTCAGTGTTTGGGAGATTACAACGAACGTAAATGTCTTCTTCAGTAGCGATCGCAGTTTTTTTATCTGGTAAATCAATTTGATACATTTCTGTATCTTCATCCCAGATGAAAACTCTGCCAACTATCCATTTATCCTGGTTTTGTGACTTAATATAGCATCGAGCCTGGGGTTCAAGCCTAACTTGAGAGAGAGAATTTAAAGGTAAAGTTTTTTGAAAACGTTGCCCAATGGAGCAGAAATACTCAACGACCGCATTGGCATCAGATATTTCCGTAACTTTTCCGATACCCAAGTAGTTATTCTGGGACTGTACCAATAAACCGAGCTTAATCATAGATCCAGTCCCCTGAACACATTAAAAGAACCTACCAGACTAGTTTGTTCACCTATATCTGGCAGTTTTGTCGATCAACATTATAGATAAAAAACTGGCATCAGAGTTTTTGTTATAGCGATGTCTACAACGGACTATGCCTACGCTCCACCACAGCCAACTAGTAAAATCAGCCCAAAGGTTGATTTGCGTTGTGATGTACTAGTTTCTAAATGTATCAGGGCGCATTGGCATTGCATTGCAGGGTATTGCCAATTTTAATTCGCCACGAAGTAATGAAATACTGTATTTAGGCGATTATGTGGCGCGATAAATTCATGCTTTGGCTTGATAACGCCACGATACAATTAAGATCACGTACCTTTATTTACTATGAAGAAAATCAGAGACAACACAATTAAGTTAAATCAATATTTAAAGTTGATGGGTATAGTGCCAAGTGGAGGCCAAGCCAAGCTGATGATTCAAGGTGGCGATGTCCAAGTAAACGGTATGCTAGAAACCCGACGAGGGCGGCGATTAGTACCGGGTGATAAAGTGACAATAGAAGGAAAAACTTTAGAGGTGAATTTGGACAACAATGAAGACCAAAACTTAGTAACAGATTTTACCGAACAAACCGACTAAAGGATTTTTATCCCAAATTAAAATGTTCCTTTTTTGCCTTGTGAGTAATGCTGCAAATTTCCAACAAAGTTATAATCCCACAGAGTGATATTGAAATTAGTGCAATTCGTTCGCAAGGAGCAGGAGGACAGAATGTGAATAAGGTTTCTACTGCGATTCACTTGCGCTTTGATATTGCGGCTTCATCATTACCGGATTATTATAAAGAACAGCTTTTAAAGTTGAACGATCGACGCATTAGCCAGGACGGGGTTGTTGTAATCAAAGCACAGGAACACCGAAGCCAAGAGAACAATCGGGAGTCAGCTTTGAAACGTCTTCAAGAACTCATTCAAAGCGCAGTTGTAGTAACGATAAAACGCAAACCCACCAAACCAACTCGCAGTTCTCAAAGAAAGCGCCTTGACTACAAAAGTAAGCGTGGACAGGTTAAGTCTAACAGAGGGCAGGTGACAGATTTTTAATTTAGAAATTAAACTTCGGCACTTAATTTGGTTACAAAATCTTACCAGAGAACTAAGACTAATTCCTTCTATTGGCTCTGGTCAATAGAAGGAATTAGATGGTTAGCTGGAGAATAGCAACTATTAAACCAATTCGCAATTCGCAACTCGCAATTCGCAATTACGTGTTGTAACGGGGATTTAGACCCCGCCACAACACTTG
>NZ_JAYGHD010000071.1:0-19850 GCF_034932245.1 Nostoc sp. UHCC 0251 | reverse complement strand
GCGATTTAATCGTTAATCCCACAGCACAAGAAGTTTCTTAGAAGAAATACGGGTTAAAATCGCTAGAAATACGCTTACATACTTACTTAGTCTAAAGAAAATACCAAATAAAATAAGTTAACTAAATATTTTACTAAAAGATTACCTTTTCTTAAACTTGCACAATTAAAGTAACGGATAAACAAGTAAAAAATTCTGGGTCTATCTAACTTATAGATACGTTAAATCAGAAGTTGTTTTCATCCGAAGGTTTGGAGTTAGTCCCTAACTATCATTGATAAAAATAGACTTTCAGATATACAGATAAATTTTGGTACAAATTATTAGAGTTTCTTAATCATTGTAAATAGCAAGATTCCCTGATAATTATGTAGTTACAGTTAATGATGTATTCCACAAGTCCTATTTCAAAATCTTCTGCCGTGTCAAATACCTCTGCTTTCAGCATACAATTACCCCAGCAGATATTTACCCGTCGGGAAGTAATTCCACCTGACAATGACGTACTTTGGCGCATTGAACATGGTGCTGTTCGTACATTAACATGGGGTGAAGATGGAGCATTCATCACTCTCGGTTATTGGGGACTAGGGGATCTGATTGGTTATCCTTTGTCTAGGGTCAAGCCCTACCAGATTGAATGTCTCACTTGCGTAGAAGTAAGCATTGTACCACCTCATTTGTGGCATCAAGATATTAATGCTTTGTTGTCTCACATTCAACAGGCAGAGGATCTATTAAGTATTGTGCATCGAAAACCAATTTCGCTACGTTTATGGCAGTTTCTGGTGTGGTTAAGTGAAAAATTTGGACGTGACATAGATAAGGGTAAGCTAATTGATCTAAATGTTACCCATCAAGATATTGCTGAAGTGTTAAATACCACGCGGGTAACAGTTACTCGGCTCCTCCAACAGTTGGAAGAAGAAGGAACAGTTTTACGTCATAAGCGCCGCATTATTTTGCGACTACCAAATAAATTAATTAAAACCTATGGTTCAGCAGTATATTAATTGACTTGCTTGTAATAATCACAGGTTATAAGGTATAATCATCGCTGTGATTGTGTGTATAATTCCCGAAAATAAAGTGCTATAAGCATTTTATTAAGGATAGATTATGTAGGTGTGAGTGAGAGTAAAAACATGACAAAAGGATTCTGGAATCTTATTAAGGTTAGCCCGGTTGTTGTAGCTGCGACATTTTTCGCTGCCAATAGCGCCTTAGCTGCTGAAGTCAACGAACAAGTAACAAATGTTGCTCAGTTATCTGAAACTCAAGATAACAACATGAGTCAGGTAACATCAGTTTCTCAGTTTTCAGATGTGCAGCCCACAGATTGGGCATTCCAAGCTTTACAATCTCTAGTTGAGCGCTACGGCTGTATTGCAGGTTATCCCAACAGTACCTATCGTGGTAATCGTGCTTTAACCCGTTATGAATTTGCCGCAGGTTTGAATGCCTGTTTAGACCGGGTTAACGAATTGATTGCTACAGCTACTGCCGATTTGGTCAGCAAACAAGACCTAGCTACTTTACAGCGCTTACAAGAAGAATATTCTGCTGAACTAGCAACTCTGCGCGGTCGTGTTGATGCGGTAGAAGCTCGCACTGCTGAGTTGGAAGCGAACCAGTTCTCTACTACCACTAAACTGGTTGGGGAAGCAATTTTCAACGTGTCTGATGTTTTTGGTGGAAATGATGATGATGACGCTGGCAATCTTCCCAATTTAGATAGCAACACAGTTTTCTCTAACCGCGTTCGTTTAAATTTGTATAGCAGCTTCACTGGTACAGACCGATTGCAAATTCGGTTGAATGCTGCAAATATTGTTTCCAATTCTGTTGTAACCGGTACCAATATGACCCGGTTGGGTTTTGATGGAAATACCGGCAACAGCGTTGAAATCGATAAAGTTAACTACGCTTTCAACTTTGGTAGTGCAGCACGTGTAAAAGTTGATGTTACTGGTGCTGAAGTATACGAAAATATCAACAATTTCAACCCTGACTTTGCTAGTTCTGGTAGCGGCGCTATTTCTCGCTATGGACGTTTCAGCCCAATTTACCGACCTGGTTCTGGTGGTGCTGGCTTGACTGTTACCCTCAATCCTAAAGGTGCTATCAGCTTGTCTGCTGCTTATCTATCCAACGATGCTAACAGTCCTACTACCAGTGGTCTCGATCCTGATCTGAATAACGGACTATTCAATGGTGATAGTACCATTTTAGGTCAATTAGCTTTCCAGCCAAATCAAGCCTTGAACGTTGGTCTGACCTATGCTCGCAGTTACCAAGAAGATCCCAACGTCTTCGGAAGTACAGGTAGTTCCCTAGCCAATGATCCATTTGAAGGTGGTCGTACTGATTCCAATCATTACGGTGTACAGGCTAACTTTAGACCTAGCTCTAAGTTAACTATTGGCGGTTGGGCAGGCTTCAGTAATGTGGAAGCTAGAACTGGAGTTGCTGCCGGACAGAGTGCAGATGTGTTTTACTGGGCTGCTACTCTTGGTATTAAGGACTTTGGCAGAGAAGGCAGCTTGCTTGGCTTGATCTTTGGCCAATCACCCAGAGTAACTAGCAGTGAATTCGCTCCCGGTGGTGTAGAGCAAGAGGATATAGACACCTCTTATCACGCAGAAGCTCTTTATCGCCTAAAGGTCAGCGATAATATTGCCATTACCCCTGGTTTGTTGGTGATTTTCAATCCTGAACACAACGATGCTAACGATACCGTCTATGTTGGTACTCTGCGTACTACTTTCTCCTTCTAAATCAGTGATGAGAAATAACGCTCAGAATTAGATAAACAAAAGCCCACCTTTGAGGTGGGCTTTTGTTTAGATTTTTCAATCTAAGGGAACCGTCGTAATATCTTTTGAAGGGCGATCGCTACTCCAAGCCCACCACACAGAACCACAGTGACAGTAGTAAAACTCTTGCCATTTGCGACGACGGTCTTCTGTAAGTACAGGCGATCGCCGATTTAGCCAAACTTTTTCAGCTTCTCGGCTAGTTGAGTGGCAGTTAGGACAGCAAAAATCATAGGCATGTACTGCCTTATTCGTCCATTCAGGCGGGAGGGGAGCAAAAGCATCCATGTAGTTACAAGTGTAGTCTCAATTGTGATTCAAAACTTTGAGGTTTTGAATTTGGCGGCAAACAAGTTGTATCAAATCCCGTCACACTATCAAACTGCTTAATCAATATTCTTATGGCTTGACCTGAATCTATTCAAGACCGTGAGAGCATCTCACAAATCAAAGGTTAACACAAAAAGTTTATTTTTTACACACCTAGTTACGATGCACATTATGGCTAATAATTACATTTATGGAGCCAAATATTGAAATTCGCCGTTTGTTAGATGTGATGCCTGCTTCTGGTCGGATGACGACAAAAATCGTTAGTAAGCCGGAACAGGCAAAAGTGATTGACGCCTCCTTTCCCCAACCCTGGAATCAGGCGCGACCGATATATATTAATTTTGATTTGTGGCGTCGCTTGCCGAAACCGCAACGAGACTTGCTGCTGTTGCAGATGGTTAGTTGGTTAACGGGGGTAAAGTGGTTTAAACCCGACATTTATCAAGGTGTGGTGCTGGCTGGGCTGTTAGGCGGATTATTAGAAGCAGCACAGTCAGATGTGGTCGGTGTAGCCGTAGCTGGGGGATTAAGTGCGATCGCTGCTTTTCGGATCTGGCGTACTAATAAATCTCAAGAGTCAGAGTTAAATGCCGATGCAGCAGCAATTCGCGTAGCACAACGGCGTGGTTATTCCGAAGCTGAAGCAGCACAGCACCTGTTATCTGCAATTGAAGCGGTAGCCAAAATTGAAGGGCGTGCCAGTTTAAATTTTACCGAGTTGATTCGTTGCCAAAACTTACGAGCGATCGCGGGTTTGTCAGCAGTAGGTATGCCAGAAAGTTATAAGTAGAAATGAGTCAGAATTTAGCAGTCAGATGTAGCAAAATTTTTGATCCAAATAAGTTTCATTTTTAAATAATAATGCCAAATAAAAACATCATTAAATATACTTCAAGATTACCTTTTAAATCTCCTTGGTTTATTATCATTCTTTTTGCTGTTCTTGGTTTAATAGGTATTCTCAACCATTCGATGTGGCGAGATGAGGTAAATCCCTGGCTTATTGTTAGAGATAGTGATTCTTTGGGAAATTTAATTGCAAATATTCGTTATGAAGGTCATCCTCTTCTATGGTATTTTTCTCTGGAAATTTTGAGAAAAATAGTCGATAATCCTATTATTATGCAAATTTTTCATTTGGCAATTACTGTTGTTTCGGTGACTCTTTTTTGCCTATATAGCCCTTTTAACTATCAACAAAAGTTTCTGTTCTCATTTGGATTCTTTCCTTTTTACGAATATCTTTTAATTTCTCGAAACTATGCCTTTAGCATGTTGTTTACTTTTGCCTTTTGTACGATTTTTGCATCTAGAAAAATAACTTATCTTTATTTGGCCATTTTATTAGGTTTACTAGCAAATAGTAGTGCTTATGGTTTATTAGTATCATTTTCTTTGTCGTTGACTTTGCTAGCTGAATTTTGTTTTGATAGTGAACATCGCCAGCAGTATTTTAATCAAAGTCAAAAATATGATTTATTTTTAAGTATTGCAATTATCGCATTTTCTTTTATTTTATCGGTTTATATTATTAGTCCTCCAACAGACAGTTATCTTCACGGTGGGTTAAATAATGGTTGGGTAATGCAATTAGATATCCGTCATTTCTTGAGAAGTATAGGTAGAATATTTGGTAGTTATTTATTAATTATTCCTCAACACAAAAAATGGCTGGATTTAATTGTTTGTGCAATAATTACTTTATTCATTGTAATTTTAACCTTAATTAAATTATCTAAAAAACCAGTTCCTTTCTTTTTCTACATTATAGGTAATTGTGTAATATTTGCCTTTACCTACTTAAGATTTACAGGTATGCCTCGGCATTTTGGGCATTTTTATTTAGTTATGATAGCGGCTTTATGGCTGGGAAGTTATTATCAAGACTCGTTAGTTTTACTCAATAAGTTTTCTATTCGTCCAAATTCAATTACATTTGTTCAAAAATGGCATTATATTGCGTTGATGATAATTCTTTATGCCCAGTTTGTGGGAGGTATTTATAGTTTCTCAAGAGATTTAGTTGTACCCTTTTCTGCCAGTCGGGAAACAGCTCAATATATTAAAAAAACTGGCTTAGATAATGAGTTTATTGTTGCTAGTCGAGATGCAAACATGGCTCCTTTATCGGGTTATCTAAATAGAAAGTTTTACTATCCTGAGCTTCAAAAGATGGGAAGCTTTACCCTATTTAAAAACGGTCGTAAAGATGTTGAACAAGCTGAGATATTAAGCCAAATTAATTCTCTACTCAAAAATCAAGATGAGCAAAAGAAAATTTTGCTGATTTTAAATAACAAACTGACTGTCAATCGCAATGATTTAAAAATTATTCCAATCAAAGATTTTGAGAGAGCCTGGGTGGATAGTGAACAATATTATCTTTATTGGGTAGATGAAGTATAAGTATGATGTGCCACAGACTTTTGCAGTTTTTAAGCAGATTGGAGTGAATTTTCAAGCTAAAGAAAAGCCACAGCAAGAAACTAATCTTGCTTTCTTGGGCATTTTACAGTGTTGTTCTGTCTTAGAAACTTAAAGGCTTGACTGTTATATATAGGAATCATACTTGAATCTTGCTAAGTATACTGAGAAAAAAACCTTTGTATGGCAAGCTTCTAGCCAATTTGATTTTTGAAAAAACTCCGCACAGATTAAAAAGCCTTTTTGACTGTTGCCTATTGCCTTTTGCCTCTTGCCTACCCTGCAAATAACGCTTTTACGTCCTTTGATGCTAGCTTGCAACTAGTGATAAGTAGCTGCAATGGGTGAGGCTAATCTACACTGGAATAAGAGAATGTGTGTTTAACTAACTTAGATGTTCGAGAGAGACTGAAGAGTTTAGTCATACCTTCTCGGTGTTGGGTTATGAAGTGCTTACCTCATGTGGTAAAACTTAACTTAAATTCTGTCAGTTACTAAGGGAGTTGATAGGAATGGGTAACTTTATTATTTTTGCCTTGATAGTAGTTTACGGAGGCGGCGTTTGGAAGTTTTGGAATGGATTTGGGCGGACTAATTTTAATCCAACTTTGACCAATCGCATTGGTTTATCTTTACTATGGCCAGCTTTGTTTATTACAAATCAATCCTATCGCCGAAACTTTAGAAAGGCGTTGAAGGGCTAGAGTTTACTATTAAGCTTAAAGTCATCTGAATCTGATAGTGGCATATATCCCAATATAAATCTAACCCACCAACCCCCTTTCCCTACTATAGGGAAAGGGGGTTGTGTTTTTCTCATCTTAGGAGGAGAGTAATTATGGGAAGGATAAGTTCGTAGTCTTTACAAGTGCAACCCGTTAGTAATTGGGAAGTATTTTAGCTGATGGATTTACGAATTATTTGCCATTGGTTAGCAGATGGATTGCTGCACCTACAGCTGCACCATCAACAGCATTCCCAAGGGTATCTTTGCCATTGCCAGTAATTACGCCAGTTACTGCGCTAGCGCCTGCACCGACTCCGACATCTTGAACAACGCTCCGGTTACGGCGATTGTTTCTCAGACCATTTGCACCATTAACAGCTGCACCAGTGACACCACCTCTTACAGCATTGTTTAATACATTACCCTTTCCTCTAACTGCTCCGGTGACTACATTGGTAACAGCCCCAATACCTGCATCTCTTAATACTTGGTCATCAGCAGCAGCCGGTTTAGCGGGAACTATTGTGACACCAGCTAAACTTGCAGCCATGAGGCTGGGTAGAAGTGTGCGCTTTAGGATATTATTCATTGTGTTACCTTCTGAAAACATCAAACAATTGGATAAAGTCGAAGTTACTGGAGTTAGAGAAAATCATATTTTTTCAATCGGACAACAGCAACTATCTATTGTTTGAGGACATATAGATAATAGTCGCATTTATAAAGTTATAACTGCATCCCCTGAAAGCATGAATATAGATTAAGTCTTTAGAAGGCCTTGCTGATTTATTAGGCGATACTAAAGATTACACATTGGCAGAATGAACTAAAGATGCAATGGAAATTTTTAGGTATGAAAGAATGTTTAATTTTTTCAGTACTAGCAAGCGATTTCTGATAAGCAATCGTGTACTGTTTACTCTATCTATCTAAAGATAGTTGAAAAAATAAGTAAACTAATATAAGTAGTGGAGTTAATATTCAATTATCTTAGTTTAGCAGCCAAGCGTTGCGATCGCGCTTCTGCTTGCTGCGATCGCTCCTATCCTGTTTGTAGCAAATCACCCTGATTAAGCTAATCGGCATTTAAATTGCAACATAGGCACTATTGCCCTTGTTTTTTATATTTCGATGCCACTTAATGGCTAGCTCACCCTGGTTCAATAGCCTATCGAGTAAAGACTTTAACTCATCTACTGATTGAAATAGACGATGAGCAATGTATTCCTTACATGAATACCAGACTAATTCGATGATGTTGTAATCAGGACATATGCAGGCAAAAACTCTAATACGAAGTTAGGGAGTTCCTGGGCGATTTTAGCGAGAATGTCCTTACGTTTATGGAAACTAGCATTATCTAAAATTAAAATAATCTTGGGGCCAATCTTCTGAAAATCATCGTTGCTGAATCCAGAGCTGATCCACTCTTCTTTAATTAATTTATTTAGTTGCTGCAACTGCTCATAAAAGATATCTCCCTCACCTTTTTTAATAAAAAAACATACCCGTTTCCGATCTCCTTCTCGGATTCCTCCCATAACATTGACCCGACCACGCCGACGTTGCCCTGTAAGATTTTTGCGTTTTCCTCGCTTACCCCAATTTTTACGGCGAATCACACGTAAACTGAAACCACTCTCACGCCCATTTCCATACCTGCATCCGCTCTGGTTGCTCTCTTGCTATTGTCAAATATTGGGCAAGCTTCTCTTGGAATTCTGCTCTAATTAGAGGATCTTGTTTAGATTCTAAATCATACTTAGCCCAAATATAACTATACTTTTTTCGCTTTAATATCCTCCTAACTTGAGAACTACTTAAATCAATTCCTGTTTGTTCTGTTAAATATGTTGCTAATCTTTCTGCTGTCCATCAACCAAATTCATAACCCAAATCTGATGGTTCTCTATCAACTGTTTTTAATAACAGTTCAATATATTCAGGCGTGGCTTTTCGGTTATGCTCATACTCTCGTTTATTATGTAAACTTTCTAGGTTATCTGGATCTCCATGCATACACCAATAAGCAACAGTTCTGGGCGAACAACCTAGAAATCTAGAAATTTCTTGTTGTGTTTTGCCATCGTTTTGGAGCAGAATAATTAAAATTATTTCCCTTACGTGCGGTAGTTCGCTCTCCTTAAGAGCCTGCTGTAGCTGAGTAACTTGTTCTAAAATTAAAAAGTTTTTGGCTGGTGGTGGCATACTTTTTTCAATCGGCTCTGCATTTATATTATGCAGCTTAAATGCCGATTAGCTTATTCCACCAGCGCAACCAGGGTAATTCTAGATTTTGATAGCGGCATTTTTTATAGGTGGTTGCGGGGCTGCGATCGCCTCAGCTAACTACAATAGATTGAATTTCTATTGGGGGTTGAATCTCTATTTCAACTTGAGCTTCAACAAAAGGCGTATAAATTGGAATATCAGCTTGTATGGCCTCAAAGCTCACAATTAGAGAGTATGGAACGCTAGCTTCTGGATCATTATTCCAACCTTCATGTCCAACAACTGCAATGGAAAATGCTTCTGTAAGTTCAAATGAATTTACAACAGCCCAATCTTTTTGAAGGGTTCCTGCACTTCTAGATACACCTTTAATTATTCCGTGATGATTTTGTTTGCCGAGCATCCATTTAAAAAGACCTTCTCCCTTCTCTGCATCTTCTGGAGCATCAAACTCTTTCAAAACTCTAGCTTTAAAAAGTTCTGGATCTTCTCCTTTTTTACTACATTCCCAATCAAGCCAAGTTGAAAGATATTTTCGACGATTTCTACGGGTTCGACGTGGTTGAGCTTTGTATGATAAAGTAACCTCCAGAAGAATCTTAAATGCCTCTCCTTGAGAACGTAATTTTTCTGGCAGTTTTACTTGGTAAATATGAGCTTGTTTAGCTACAATGCGGCGCTCTCCTGTTGTCATCAAAGTGATTCTATTGGGAGCATTACCCAAAGCACGATCAACATTGGGAAGACCATAACCAATTTGACGTAAAATGTGCAGTTTATCGCCACCATATCCCACTATCCATTCTGGCCATCTTGCTGATTGTATTATTAATGCACGGTAAAGAAGGCAACTCTCATTAGGTAACTCGGCTGCAAGACGTGCAGCAATATTGCTTACTTTTGGTGCTGCAAAGGAAGTGCCAACTTTATCAGCCCCAATTGCTGGGCCACCGTTCAAAGTTGACCGTACTAATTCGGGACAAACATCTTTAGGAAAGGTGATGTTTGGTGGCATACCTTCATCTGTTACTAAATCTCCACCATACTCAACCACTTCCGGTTTAATCGTCTCCCAAATTCCTAATCCGCAGCATGAAAAAGCTGAGGTTCTATCTTTCTTTGCAATCGAAGAATAAGGTGGTGCATGATAATAATTCAAAGCAATAGAGCCAACCGTTAAAGCTTGAAAACTTTGTGCAGGGTTAGCAATCCTGGATGAATCTTCTAATAAATAGTCTGGATATTGTCGATTTGCTACTATATGTTCTCTCACAGATAATCTTGTAAAGCCAATTCTACTGTTGAGAGGTAAATTTCCTGCTGCAACAATAAATAGAATATCCCTTTGCCATGTCAAATTATCAATAGATGATGCCCAAGCACTCATATATCGGGTTAGGCAGGGAACAGAACCAGTAATAGAATGGTTAAAAATTCTAGTTCTTGTTTGTTCTTGATAAAATTCAACAATCTCACCCAGAAGATTCGGTGGAAATAATTGTTTAGGTAGTTTGCGGTTAGCCTGAAGAACTCTGGCATTTTGAATCCAGCAAACAGCCTTTTCATTACCACTACGAGGTATAGTTCTTGGATAAAGGATTGCACCAGCGACACTTGTTCCATGTCCACCATTGCTAACATAGTCTGGAGTTTTATCAGTTTCTCCTGGAACCCAAGACCTTGAGTTTTTTGAATCAATTGCTGCTTTTAGCAGAGAATGTCTTTCTTGAATACCACTATCTATAACGCATACTCTAGGAGCATTTAAGTCTGGCGATTCTAGTTGAAATGATGGAGAGTTAATATTAGATAGGTCTTGTCGCTGAATAATTTCAGCAAACTCATCTGGCTCACTAACATCAAAAATATAGGGGAAATTCTCAACTAAATCTTTTAAACCTTTACCTGAAATTTGAATTCGACATGAAAAGCTATCAGGCAAAGTAGCTGTACCAAGTTCACCTCCATCATCTTGAAAACCTTTGATAATATTGCCTTTATAAAATTGAATAAACTCTTCAAATTCGTCTTGCCTTTCCCAAGATATTCCTTCCCATTCTTGCTCCGTTAACTGACGTTTCTGAATCCACTTATTAACTCGTGTTGTAAAATTATCATTAGTTTCATTAGGTTGGAGTTTTGGATAATTAGGCAGCTTGGTTTTGGTTCCCACACAAGCAATACCTACATCAACAGTGTATATCTGCTCTTCCTTTATAACAAGCCATGTCTCATATAATTCAGCAAATAAGTTTGGAGAAAGAATCAATTCTGGCTTTTTTTTACCATCTATTATTTCCCAAATTTCAGCAACTTTATTACCACCATACTGCTCATTAATAAATTTTTCTATTTTCTCTTGTAGTTCACTAAGTTCTAAATCTGCTGATGCTCCGATAATATATCCATCTTCTGTATCAGCAATCAATTCAATACCATATGCTTTCAACCCATCTGGATTAAAAGAATCAGGATCAATTTCTAAGATAATACGTCGAGATTTAAGTGGCGGCTTCTCTTCCTGTTCTCGTTCTTCTTGAGTTTCTTGCCATTCAAATATCAAGGAGTCAACCGAACCTTTAAGCTTACCTCCATGTCCCTGGCGATTACCCAGATTAACAACTGTTATAGGATTTTTTTTTCCTCCTCCTGGTGGCGATGCAGCACGTCCTTCTGTTGTCAGCCTAAGCTGGATATGCGGAAAACCCTGAGAACCTTCAACCATTTGTTTCTCCGAACACCAAAAATTAATACTAAAAAACTTTGATTTCTGCGATCGCTTCTTCTAAGTGTTCTTGAATCACTAGCTCCTCTCGCTCAAGAATTGCTCTTTTAGCTGCATCTTGTGCAACCCTCACAGCTTGAGCCGCAGAAAAATCTCTCATCTGCTCAATGATCCTTGGCCAGTTGATAGATCCCACTTCAATTGCAGATAGTGTTTCCTTTAGTATAAATTCTAGCTCCTGTTCTCCGGGTTTGGGTACTGCGATCAAATCATCAAATCTTCTCCAAAGAGCAGTATCCAGAGATTTATTCAAATTCGTTGCTGCTACTAAAAGCCCTGAAGAGGGTTGATACTCATCCAAAATTTGAAGAAATGTATTGACTACTCGCTTAATTTCTCCTACTTCTTGAGAGTCTTCTCGTGTCTTAGCAATTGAGTCACATTCATCAAGAAACAATAAACATGGACTTTTTGAGGCATCCTCAAATACAAGTCTTAAATTGCTGGCAGTTTCTCCTAAAAAAGACGACACCATTGCATCAAACCGAACTTTCAAGAGTGGTAAACCTGTATTCCAAGCTAAACGTTCTGCTCCTAGTGTCTTTCCACACCCAGGAGGCCCATATAAAAGAATTTTTTGTCTGTAACGCAATCCATGATGAGCAAGCCTGTCTCTTGCCGCATACTCGCGTTCAATTCGACAGAAACGTTTTTCAATATTTATTGGCAACACCATGTGATGCCGCAAATGATCCCTTGGTATGATAGTTACTAAGGGAAGATTAAATCGCTTACTGGTTGATAATTCAGTGAATGTCTGTAATTTTTCTGGTATTGAAAAAGCAGGTTTGCTGATGTTAGTAGGCTTCTCTTTCTGGCTTTTTTTAGTGATATTCTCTAACTGGTCAGCTAAGAGAGTATGTCCCTTACTGCGTTCTTCCTCAATGACTAAATATGTCAGCTTATCAATCGCTTCTTGATCTGAACTAGCGATCGCTCTAAAAAATCTCTTGAGAAGCTCTGCTTTCATACTGCCTCTCAGTATAAATAGTAATTTTAGACTAGTTTAGTACTATTGTACTATAAAAGTATAGTGCGTTATAAATTATAACGCAATCGGCTTGTTTCTAATCATTATATTAAGTTATGTAACAATAAATCATTCTTATGCTTAGGAATTTACTATATCTAAACATAAGACATTGCTTTAAGGTCTATATCATCTTCCCCTTCAATCAATAACAAAGTCATCATATCTCCCTCAACAAACCCTGTTAATCTGAAATCAGACATAGCTTTTAGTTCCTCCATAGAAACTTTCTCAGAATAGTATTTAAATATCATTTTAATGGCTTTATCTTTATCTAGATAATACTGATAGCTACTATCCTTTTGCATCAAATGTTCTACAATTTTTGTTATCCGGGCTAGAAGTACGTCTCTTTCCTCAGAAACTCCCTGCATAACTTCCTCCCAATTAGTAAGTTATTACTCCAATTATAGCTAATCTTTCTTTACATAAAAAAGGCGGGCCTTTCAGCCCACCCCACAAGATTTTGAGAATATTCTGTTGCTATTAACCCAACAATTGTTTAGCTTTAGCTAATACATTATCAACGCTAAAACCAAACTTCTCTAAACAAACACCACCTGGAGCAGAAGCACCAAAGCGATCGATACTAACGCAATCGCCTTCAGTACCCACATATTTGTGCCAACCGAAACTGCTAGCAGCTTCTACAGACAAACGCTTGGTGACAGCTTTCGGCAGAATGGACTCTTTATAAGCCGCATCCTGTGCTTCAAACAATTCCCATGAAGGTAGCGAGACGACACGAACTTTCTTACCTTCAGCCTTGAGTTTTTCGGCTGCGCCAACGGCGAGGCTCAATTCTGAACCAGTACCAATCAAGATAATATCAGGCGTACCTTCGCTATCAACAACGGTGTATCCACCCTTAGCCACACCCTCAACTGATGTACCTGCCAAGTTTGGAACGTTTTGACGGGTGAACGCCAACAGAGACGGAGCGTTTTGCTTCGCTTGCTCGATCGCTATTTTATAAGCGCCAGAGGTTTCGTTACCGTCTGCGGGACGGAACACGGTTAAATTAGGAATGGCTCGCAAGGAAGCGAGAGTTTCAATGGGTTGGTGTGTTGGGCCATCTTCACCTTGTCCAATGGAATCGTGAGTCATCACCCAAATCGCGCCAGCTTGAGAAAGGGCGGATAAGCGGATGGCAGCACGCATATAATCTGTGAAGATCAAGAAGGTAGCACCGTAGGGAATTAATCCCGAAGTGTGTAGCGCTATACCATTACAGATTGCGCCCATAGCATGTTCCCGCACCCCAAAGTGGATGTTGGGGTTTTCGTAGTGCCCTTTTTGGAAGTCGCCCTTGCCCTTGATTTCGGTTAAGTTGGAGTGGGTTAAGTCAGCCGAACCACCAATCAATTCAGGCAAAACTGCCGCTAGTTTGTTGAGGCAGGTTTCTGAGTGTTTGCGGGTGGGCAATCCTTTATCTTCGGGGGTGTAGGTGGGTAGTACTTTATCCCAACCGTCGGGTAGTTTGCTGCTAACGTAGCGTTCAAACTCAGCCGCTTCTTGAGGATACTTAGCTTTGTAGTCGGCAAATGTTTTGTTCCATTCGGTTTCGTAACCTGCGCCGCGTTCGACTGCTTTGCGTGTGTGGTTGAGAGCATCTTGGGGAACATCAAAAGGCTCGTATTCCCAACCCAAATTTTTCCGAGTTAATGCTATTTCGTCTCCACCCAAAGCAGCACCGTGAATACCAGCAGTGTTTTGTTTGTTGGGGGAACCGTAACCGATGGTGGTTGTCACCTTAATCATTGATGGTTTATCGGTGACAGATTTAGCTTCTTCAATTGCTTTGGCGATCGCTTCTAAATCGGTATTACCGTTCTCAACATGCAAAACGTGCCAACCGTAAGCTTCAAAGCGCTTGGAAACATCTTCGGTGAATGCCACATCTGTGGAACCGTCAATGGAGATGTGGTTGTCGTCGTACAGAGCGATGAGTTTGCCTAATCCCAAGTGTCCTGCAAAAGAACAAGCTTCACCGGAAATCCCTTCCATGTTGCAACCGTCACCTAAAATTACGTAGGTGTAATGGTCAACAATCTTGGTATCGGGTTTGTTATATTTAGCGGCAAGGTGCGCTTCGGCGATCGCTAAACCAACTCCATTAGCAATTCCTTGACCCAAGGGGCCAGTTGTAACTTCCACGCCTGGGGTCATGAAGTTTTCGGGGTGTCCAGGGGTTTTGGATTCCCATTGACGGAATTGTTTGATATCTTCAATGGTGACGCTATCGTAGCCTGTAAGGTACAGCAGGGCGTACAGCAACATCGAGCCATGACCGGCAGACAAGACAAAGCGATCGCGGTTAAACCATTTGGGATTCTTGGGATTAAACTTCATGAAGCGATCCCAGAGGACAAAAGCCATTGGAGCCGCGCCCATTGGTAGTCCTGGGTGTCCCGATTTTGCTTTTTCTACGGCATCAACAGCCAAGAAGCGGATCGAGTTAATAGCCAGTTCTTCGACGGACAATTCTTTGGCAGATTGGGTTGCAACAGTCATAATCTCTTGTTTTTAACGACGGGTTAGCACTCTTCGTAGCTTCTCTTGCTGGGGTTATTTTAGATTCCCCACAGTATCCTCATCATCCCATTCCCGCTTGTCCATCGACAAGCGGGATCTCCTGAGTTTATGGTGATAAATCAAGCTGATAATTGGGTCATGTTGAACGCTTACTTTATATCGGAATGATATTTCTGATACTTTGGGCATTGGGCATTGGGCATTGGGCATGGGGCATGGGGCATTGGTTATAATTCTTCCCTCACTCCCTCATCCCCCTGCTCCCTGCTTCCCTGCCTCCTGCCTCCTGCCTCCTGCCTTCTTTTAAACGTATTTCTTAAAGGCCAGTGTGACATTATGACCGCCGAACCCAAAAGAATTGGATATTGCCACCTCGACTTTTTGAGCGCGGCTATAGTTAGGCACGTAATCTAAGTCACACTCTGGATCAGGATTTTCTAGATTGATTGTCGGTGGAATTTGGTCATTAGCGATCGCCAATACTGTTGCGACTGCTTCAATACCTCCAGAACCGCCTAATAAATGACCTGTCATCGATTTGGTGGAGCTAATTGCCACCTTATAAGCATGTTCTCCCAAGGCTTTTTTGATTGCTGAAGTTTCAGTTGAATCATTAGCTGGGGTACTAGTGCCGTGGGCATTAATATAGCTAATTTCTTCGGGAGTTATGCCGGCATCTTTGAGCGCTAATTCTATCGCTCTAGCGGCTCCTAGTCCACCAGGGACAGGGGAAGTGATATGGTAGGCGTCACAAGTCATACCATAGCCGATCATTTCGGCATAAATGTGAGCGCCGCGACTTAGGGCGTGTTGGAGTTCTTCTAGAATTAAAATTCCTGAACCTTCACCCAAGACAAATCCATCGCGATCGCGGTCAAAGGGACGGCAAGCATGAGCCGGATCGTCATTACGGAAAGAAAGGGCTTTGCAGGCGGCAAACCCAGCCATCGATAATGGTGTCACAGCTGCCTCTGTTCCTCCGCAAATCATCGCCTGGGCATATCCCCCTTGAATTAAGCGAAAAGCATCGCCTACAGCGTTGGAACCAGCGGCGCAAGCAGTTACAGGACAGGAGTTTGGCCCTTTAGCACCTGTGTGAATTGCCGTTAATCCCGCAGCCATATTGGCAATCATCATCGGTATCATGAATGGACTACAGCGATCGGGCCCACGGTTGAGGTAGATAGTTTGCTGATCTTCTAGTACCTTAATGCCACCAACGCCAGAACCGATCATGACACCTACCTGTTCTGCATTCAGGTCATTAATCACTAACTGCGCGTTAGATAGAGCCTGTTTTGCTGCCGCAACCCCAAATTGGGAAAATCGATCCATGCGCTTGGCCTCTTTGCGCTCCAAGTAATCATGTGGATCGAAGTTTTTCACCTCACCAGCAATGCGGCAATCATGGCGAGACGCATCAAAAAATGTGATGTAGTCAATGCCATTGCGTCCACTTAATAATCCGTCCCAATATTCTGTTGCTGTGTTACCTATAGGTGTAATTGCGCCAACACCAGTTACAACAACGCGTTTACGTGTATGATCTGTCATGATTCAGTTAAAAATGGCGAAAAAGCAGCAGGCAAAAAATTTGGGTTAGCGAGTAGGTAATGGTGAACCAGTGTGGTGTTGGGGGTTTCCACGCTACAAGATCACTTTAGGAGACACGCCAGCTCCTCCACTTCGGGAAACCCCAGACGCTCGTTCGCCTTTGGCGTCTTCCCTTCTCCCATTCGTGAGAGGCTAGCGCCTGCCGTAGGATACCAGTACCCTACGGGGAAGCAAGCTACACGTAGCGTCTCCTTTAGGAGAAGTGCTGCCCCATTGATCAACTGGCGTTAGCGACGTTAGGAGCGTCACCCGAACGCAAGAGCGTTTCCATCACGAGAAGGGTGACTAGGTAAAAAGAAAAATCTCCCCAATCCCCAATCCCCAATTAAGCTGATGCGGTAACTTTGTTATTGATGTAATCTACTGCGTCTTGAACCGTTAAAATCTGCTCGGCAGCTTCGTCGGGAATTTCGATATCAAATTCTTCTTCCAAAGCCATCACTAGTTCAACGGTATCTAAGGAGTCTGCTCCTAGATCGTCCATAAATTTGGATTGGGGTGTGATTTTGGCAGCGTCGTCAACACTCAGTTGTTCGGCGACGATTTTCTTGACCTTATCAAAAAGTTCCGTTTGGCTCATAAATACTAAAAGTCCTTAACCAGTTGCTAGGATCTACTCTTTAGAGGAGACATTGTTTTGAGCATATACATCTTATCGTCAAGCGTGATCGCCCGTATACTGCCAAGGGTTTTTCTGTTAAAAAACCTTTCTTTAAAAAAAATAGGGTAAGTTTTCTGGGAACACTTGAGTAGTGGAGCGGGCTACGCCATCGTCGATACATGTAAATGCTTCGGTTGCCTAATTATTGCTAATTTTTTTTACAATGTCTCGATCAGTATTTAAAGCCTTGCTAGCAATGAGAATATGTAGACGCTGCGGCTTTGAACCTAGATGTTTAAAAGGTCGCTGAACGTCAAACATCAGAACTTCGGTGCTAACAAGGGATGATAAAACAGTTATTGTTTAGAGCGATCGCTCTAACCCAAACATATCTCTATGCTACCTCACACCCTGAAATACGCTTACTTCCCTGGCTGTGTTGCCCAAGGAGCTTGTCGGGAACTTTACCAGTCAACTCAAGCGCTTACCCAAGCATTGGGTATTGAACTGATTGAACTTAAAAAAGCTGCTTGCTGTGGTTCTGGCACATTTAAAGAAGATTCTAAACTGCTAGAAGATACAGTCAACGCCAGAAATATTGCCCTAGCAGAAGAATTAAATCTCCCCCTACTTACCCATTGCAGCACTTGTCAAGGTGTTATCGGTCATGTAAATGAACACCTGAAAGAATGCCAAACATCTGACCCTGCCTACATTGAACAGGTTAATGGCTTGCTGCATAAAGAAGGCTGTTCGCCTTATCGCGGCAGTACCGATGTTAAACATCTCCTCTACGCCTTGGTAACAGATTACGGTTTGGAGGAAATTACCAAACGTGTCACCCGGAAGTTAAGTGGATTAAAATGCGCGGCTTTTTATGGCTGCTATCTCCTCCGTGCCCAAAAATCTATGCCTTATGACGACCCGTTCCAACCGGAAGCGATGGAAAATATGTTTCGGGCGGTGGGTGCAACACCAATTTATTATCGAGGCCGGACGCAATGTTGTGGTTGGCCCCTTGCTAGCTATGCCACTACCCAATCTTTCAAAATGGCGGGGATGCATATTCAAGACGCTTTGAGTTCTGGTGCTGACTGTATAGTTACACCTTGCCCACTATGCCACTTAAATTTAGATTCGCGTCAGCCAGAGGTAGAAAAGGTTATTGAACAGAAGCTAGGTTTACCAGTGTTGCATTTATCTCAGTTGATTGCTTTGGCACTTGGGGTTAGTCCAAAAGAACTGGGTTTAGAACGCCACGTTGTTTCCACCAAGCCAGTGCTAGAAAAGTTAGGATTTTATTAAGCTCTTTACTCTGTGTTCTCTGCGCCTCTGTGGTTAAATAAATTACTTTTAAACCGCAGAGGCACAGAGAGCGCCGAGAAAAAAGAAGAGATTTTACAAGTCACCTTGAAAGGGCTAGTACAGGATTGCGTAAATAAGCAGACCATTGAAAAGCCCTAAACAGCTTATTCCATAGTACTTTTGACTTTTTACTTTTGACTTTTGACTTCCCCAACGGGGTCGCCAGGGCTATCTTTGAATTTACGTTGTAATTGTTTTAGCGATTGATACATATCTGGCAGGCGGCTATAAACAGCACATACCTTGAGATACAGCTTATAAGGAATGGCTGGAGTTCCGCAGACAACTTCTCCTGGTGCAACATCGCTGTGAATT
This sequence comes from Nostoc sp. UHCC 0251, assembly GCF_034932245.1. Classification (NCBI taxonomy): domain Bacteria; kingdom Bacillati; phylum Cyanobacteriota; class Cyanophyceae; order Nostocales; family Nostocaceae; genus Nostoc; species Nostoc sp. UHCC 0251. The sequence goes on along the minus strand of NZ_JAYGHD010000071.1, from coordinate 1,073 downwards.
CCAGCTTGAGCAGATGTCATCGCCCCATCTCCCATCTTCACTTGATTGGCTATTCCTGTTTGTCCAGCTAAAATAACGCGATTTCCCAGTTTAACACCCCCCGCCATGCCAACCTGACCTGCGATCGCACAGCCAGAACCGATTTGGCAACCGTGACCTATTTGCACTAAGTTATCAATTACTGTATTGCGACCTACCCTTGTTTCTCCAACGGCTGGGCGGTCAATGCCACTGTTGCAGCCAACTTCCACCCCATCTTCTAAGACAGTGTAGCCAGATTGTTCCATTTTGAACCAGCCAGTCCGGGTAGGAACAAAACCAAAGCCTTCTGCACCGATGACAGCACCACTGTGAATCACACAATCTGCACCAATGCAGGTGCGTTCGTGGATGGTACAGTTGGCGTGTAAGGTGGTGCGATCGCCTATTTTGGCATCTGGATAAACCACCACATTGGGATGAATAATTGCGCCATCGCCAATTTCCACCCCTTGCTGAATCACGGCATGGGGGCCAATATAAACATCACTACCAACTTTTGCCGTGGAGTGGATCACAGCAGTGGGATGAATTTCTGGGATAGGGCGATATGGTTGGTAAAAAAGTGCGATCGCTTTGGCAAACAACAGTCGCGGATCTGAGGTCGCTATCCAGACAATACCGTTCTCTTGTGCAAGCACCTGTAATTTTTCGTCCTGGGGCAAAATTAAAGCACTAGCATCAGTCTTACCGATAAAAGACCCAAATTTTGCCCCTTCTACGTAGCTGAGAGTACCGATGGTAGCCTCATCAATAGCTGCCACCCCTATAATTTCTGGGTCATGGTCAGGGTTACTAGTCAAGCTATGATTGGTAGCGGCATCACCAAATTGGCGGAGGATTTCACTGAATTTCATTGTTGGGTGTATTAAACATTGATCTACAATGGCAAGACAATTTTCCCTCTTTATGCTCCATTAAGGTTCAGTTAGCGTCAAAAACCATAGTTGGGTTACGCTGTGGGAAGCCCCTTTGGGTCTCAATACTTGTCGGTTAAGGGGAAAAGGGGAAGGTGGGGCCCCCTCTGGGGATAA
>NZ_JAYGHD010000070.1:0-20170 GCF_034932245.1 Nostoc sp. UHCC 0251 | reverse complement strand
ATCTTTCCTCCCTCACGGGAATATCCCTGACTTTCCTACCTGGGCAGTTACGAATAAATTATGTAAGAGTTTGTGATTTATCAAGATATCCTTCAAAAAGGAAGACAGCAGGAAGCGCTAGCACTGATAAAATGCGAACAATTGCAGAAATTAACGAAAAAATCAGCCGCCAACGTGCGGTAGTGTTGACAACTGAAGAATTAAAAGCACGAGTTGTAGAAATCGGTGTTACTAAAGCTGCTAAAGAAGTTGATGTAATTACCACTGGCACATTTGAGCCGATGGAATCAAGCGGTGCAATTATCAATCTCGGACACACTGATCCCCCGATAAAAATTCGTCGTTGCTGGTTAGATGGTGTGCCAGCATACTCTGGTTTTGGGGCAGTCGATTTATATTTGGGTGCGAGTTCTGCTGTAGAGACGACGGACGGGGAAGAAGTCAGAGAACGTGGCGGCGGTCATGTAATCGAAGATTTAATTGCTGGCAAACCTATACACGTAAAAGCGCAAGGACAAGTAACAGATTGTTATCCTAGAGCAACTTTTGAAACTACAATTACTAGTGAAACGATTAATCAGTTCTATTTATTCAATCCGCGCAATCTTTATCAAAATTTTATTGTTGGTGTAAATGGTGGCGATCGCCCCCTTTTCACCTATCTCGGCCCTTTACAACCGCGCCTGGGTAATGCCGTTTACTCTAACCCAGGTGCTATTTCCCCCTTACTCAACGACCCCGATTTGCAACTCGTTGGTATAGGGACTCGAATTTTTTTAGGTGGGGGTATTGGCTATGTCGCTTGGGAAGGTACTCAGCACTTCCCTTTACAAAAACGTTTAGCTAATCGTACACCCATTGGACCTTCCGCCACTTTAGCTTTAATTGGTGATGCCAAGCAAATGGATGCTCATTGGGTGCGGGGTTGTTACTTCAAAAGTTATGGGCCCTCATTGATGTTAGGAGTTGGTGTTCCACTCCCTGTATTAAATGAACAAGTAGTTGAACACTGTGCCGTCCAAGATCAAGACTTAGTAGCCCCAATCGTGGATTTTTCCATTCCCCGGCGTGTCCGTCCCACCTTTGGTTTGGTGAGTTATGCCCAACTTAAATCTGGGAGGATCACCATTGAGGGCAAAGCTGTACGCTCTGCCCCCCTAGCGAGTTTGTTTTTTTCTAGGCAAGTTGCCCTAGAGTTGAAAAAGTGGATCGAAGCAGGGACGTTTACCCTTACAGAACCAGTTTCCCCAATTCCGATGGAGCGATCTTTTCTACCCCAAGACCGTAGGACGGATTTTTAAGGGGATTGGGGAGTGGGGAGTAGGGAGTAGGGAGTAGGGGAGGCAGGGGGAGATGAGGGGACAAAGAGAATAACCGATGCCCAATGCCCCATGCCCCATGCCCCATGCCCCATGCCCCATGCCCAATTCCCTAATCTTGAGTTGGTTTCGGTCGCTTAATCGGTTTAGGAGTAGGCGTTTTTGGTATAGGTTTTGACACCACAGAGGGATCACCGCCTGTACCTGTTTTCTTGATAGGACGTGGGGTTTCGCCACTGCGTCTGGGGGGGAATGGTTTTCTACCACCAGCACCACCGCCACTACCAGCACGAGGGCCACCTCTGAATGGTGGTTTGCGTTTTTTGGGCAAGTCAGCGATCGCTTCAGCTTTTTCCACTATCAAAACGTCAGCTTCTCGCTTGGCTTGGAAATCCCAAAACTTTCCTACAGCTTTGGTGGTCAGCACACCCCTCAATTTCAACTTAAAATACTTAGGTTTGTCAGTTGGTTTGCGTGCAGCCTGCCTAATTTTAACGACCAAGCTCTTAGCGTCAAAGGATTGGTATACTACCTCACCACGAACAGAAAAACCACCATCTGCAACTTCGGATGAGGGGATTACGGGAATTGTACTTTGTTCAGAGTCTTCGGATAAGCCATGATCGGGTGTCTGTAACTCTTGCAATTCCGAGTCTGACTCGTCTTCATCTGTTGAGTTTTTAGCCAGATTTTCTGGCTCCCAAACTCCAACAATTTGGATATGCAAGGTATCATTTTCTTGTCTTGTGCGTGGATATACTACCCACAAGTGTTCTTTTTCTAAGTCTAAATGATTCTTGACTAAGCTCATAATCCGGCCTAGGAGGACGGCATTGAGTTCTACACCATCTGTAGTCAGTAGTGTACCTTGAGTAAATTGTTCGCTGCTAGCACGATAGCGACCCCGGACTAACCCGATCGCTCGGTACTGCATCGGTTCGCTGGGAGGCGGAATCGGTTGCTGTCGATTGGCGAACCCATCATTTGAGTCAGTTTCGCTGGGCTTGACAGGCGAATTTTCAACTTTAGAGGACTGGGCTGCTATATGAACATTAGCGGCTGCCCCTATGTTAGTTGGGCCCTGGTTAGAGGCAGAAGAATTGGAGGATTCAGGCAACGGCATCAGGTCGGAATTCATAAAAACTCCTTGCGGCGGAGACACATCCCATTGTGGGATTTTATAAAGGCAGCTGGAAAGAGCATTTGTGCGACTGATGAAAATACACTTGCTTTTCACAAAGTCACATTAGAGTACTCTATACAATACTAAAGGCGCTAAATTGAGTGTATAAACACTAAACGTGTAATTTAGCGCCTTTACACTAGTTTCGGAAGCATATCATAGCTATCACTCTGACGGCTCCTCCTAAAGTCATCACTTACTTTAGCAGTGTAAATAGTTAATTGTTATAAAATTCACAGGCAATTGGCGGTATTCCGCAAAGTTTTGGAAATTTTTAACTTTCCAATTTGTGTAAACGATAATGTCATTAGAGTTCAGGAGAAAGACAAAACTGTGTCTCAACCGCGCAATCGCTGGGTAGTTCAAGTCGTCTTGGCACTGGCAATTCTTGCTTTTGTGGGTGTTTCGGTGATTCCCATAATTGGAGCATTTAATAATACGCCACCTTCAAACCAGAATACCGCTAGCACCAGAGGCACTTTGCCCTCCTCTGAGCAAAAATCAAAACTGGAAGATGAAGTACGGGGTTATGAACTGGTTTTGCAAAGGGAACCAGAAAATCAGACTGCGCTCAAGGGTCTATTGCAAGCGCGGCTACAATTACTGAGTCAAAAAGAAAAAAGTCAGGTTAAACCGGCTGATATTCAAGTCGTCATAGAACCCCTAGAAAAGCTAGCCAAGCTGAATCCCGAACAATCAGAATATTCAGTGTTGCTTGCTCAAGCCAAACAGCAAATTGGCGATCGCGAAGGAGCAGCTCAAGCTTATCGCTCGATTTTGTCTACGAAACCAGGCGATTTGAAGGCTTTGCAAGGAATGGTGGCTTTGTTAATAAGTCAGCAACGCCCAGAAGCAGCCATTGGTTTGCTGCAAGAAACCCTCTCTAACGCAGCCCAAGCAAATACAATTCAGCCTGGAAGTGTAGATACAGTAGCTGTGCAGGTACTGTTAGGTTCTGTTCATGCTTCCCAGAAACGCTACGCTCAAGCTAGCTCTGTATATGATCAGGCAATTAAGAAAGATCCTAAGGATTTTCGCCCCGTTGTCGCCAAAGCGATGCTCTTGAAACAACAGGGCAAAGACGCAGATGCAAAACTTTTGTTTGATAGTGCCGCAGCTTTAGCACCTGCTCAGTACAAAGACGAAATTAAGAATGCAGCAACGGTTTCCCCTATTCCTAATCCGCCTGCATCTCCCGCGCCTTCATTGAAAAGTACGCCTAAATAATGGGGAGTAGGGAGTAGGGAGTGGGGAATGGGGAATGGGGAATGGGGACAAAAAGAAATTATTGAATAAGTCTCTCCCTTGTCCCCCTGCCTCCCTACTTCATCCCCTCATGCTCCCTCAATGGCAGCGATGACACCAAAGACTAGAAACAGGCATCCGCCAATCAAGGTTAGTTGACGCTCAGAAATTCGTCCTGCAATCATTTTGCCGCCGATAACTGCGATCGCAGCACAAATGGCATGTCCTAAAATTGCACCTATTGTCACTCCAATGGGATTATTACCTGCCGCTAGGGCAATGGTGGCAATTTGGGTGCGATCGCCCCACTCTGCCATAAATGTCAACACAAAGGCTTCTATGATAATTGCTAACGAAGTCTTTTGCTTTGGTAACTCCAAATCTGCTTTTTTTACCGCAGCTTCGGCCTCTTGTACAACTTCTGTATCACAAGTAGTACCAGACATCTTACTAGCGTCACATAACAGCTTGATACCAAAGGCAAGAAACAAAACAATTTCGGCGTAATGAATATAAACTTTTGGCAACAAAGATACGGCTTGTCCAAATAGCACCGAAAGGATTGTCATCGCGGCTAAAGCAGCTGTTACACCTGTAAATACCAGCCGCCGCGAGTGGTGCATTGCCAAAATCACAGCAATAAAAAATGTTTTATCGCCTAGTTCTGAAACTGTTATTAATAATAAACCTGCGGTAAAAGCTGTTAACACTCTCTCAAGCTCCTGAAAAATCGTTTACCGATGTGAAGCTTGATGAGAACCAAAAGACCTCACCAAGTTTACACTTTTCGGTGTGAACTTAGTGAAGGTCTCGCTTTCAAATATTAATTACTTGTCATCTGAACCAGGCTCATCGCCAGTATGTTGATTCAGATGTACTGGCTAAATTTTTTGCCAGCAGCTACTCCCCTTCAATGTGAATGTAATTATACATCTGCTATAGGTAGAAGTCAAGGAGATAGGGAATCGAGAGGTATAAGTGTAGAGTGAAGCAGCACATACAGCCTGATTCAGTGCTTACTGAGGTAAAAACTCATCATCTGTAACTTCTGGTAACTGGTATGGACAGTTCAGAGGAAAGGATTCCATTGACAAACCAGTTTCAGCTTTTGCTTGCTTAACCGCTTGTGCATAACACTCTATAAAAACGCTTTCAAGATAGGATTTGAGACTAGGCGAATCATCTAGAGCTTCTTTGATACGTCTACGGTGTTCAATGATGCTTCCTTCCCAGCTACCGCTTCTCTTTTCAGGCTGAAATTGCCATTTGAGCAAATGCACCAGAATTACAATCAGATTACTCTTGAGGCTTCGACGCTCACTCCTTCCCATGTCGGCAATTTCTTCGATGAGGTTTTCCCAGTCCACGTTCGCGTAGTCGTGACTTTGCAATTTTTCCACAGTCGTTTCTATCCATTGCAAGTAATCCGTGTCATATAGCGTTTGGGAATGCGCTTTTAGGGAAGACATGGCAGTTTCCATCGGAAATGGTTAGATAATTTCTCGCATATCTTTACGATTAACATCGGTGCGTTAACAGAGTGTAACGCACCTTACGGATTCTAAAAATTGGAAGGTATTACTTTTCTCAGACCTGTAGTCTCGCGTTCTAGTATGTAAATTTCGTGATGTTCTATTGACTCATCAGCATCAAGTGGAACAGTGAACACTAGATCAAATTATTGCATCCTTTTCGGTCATGCCAGTCCAACTAACTTGGCGCTGAGTTCCCACATGCGATCGCCTTTTTCATCATCGCGGGCTTGAGGAGAAACCTTTTGAACAAAGGACTTGCCATCTTTCTTTTGGCGATTTCCCCAACTCCAATAAGCACCGGATTGATTATACTCAGGATCGGCAACTACCGCAGCAACTCGTTCTCCCGCCAACTCCTGAGACACGTATCCCCCAGTGATGTACTTCTGGAATAAAGGGAAGATTTTCTGAAATAAAGGATAGTGGTTTCTAAATAGCGGCGTTTCTGCAACACATCCCGGATAGAGAGAGCTAAAGGCGATACCGGTTGACTCATGATAGCGCCGATGCAGTTCCCGCATAGTTAACACGTTGCAAACCTTGCTGTCCTTATAAGCTTTGACGGGTTCAAATTCCTTGCCATCAATCATCGAGATAGGCTCTTTAAATCCCTCTGCGAAGCCTTGGAAATCGCCCAAGTCAGGACGCGGCGGAATCTTCCCACCCAGTTCATCTGGATTGTGAGTGACAGTTCCTAAAATGACGAGCCTTGGCTGTGAAGATGATTTCTTCAGATCCTCAAGCATTAGGTTGCACAAAAGGAAATGTCCGAGGTGATTTGTGGTGACAGTTAACTCATAACCTTCTGGACTGCGTAAAGGCTCCTTTATTAAGGGCATATAAATTGCGGCGTTGCACACCAAAGCATCTAGGGAGTTGCCGCTTGCTCGAAAGTTATTCACAAATTGTCGAACGCTTTCTAAAGAGCCAAGATCGATATGCATGATGGTGTAGCTACCCTGATGCGGGATTCCCACAGATTGGGCTGCAAGTTGAGCCTTCGCTATATCCCTACAAGCCATCACTACATACCATCCCCTTTCAACAAGAGCCTTGGCAGCATACAAACCTACCCCTGAAGAAGCACCTGTGATTACAACCGTTGGCTTGTGATGTTGTTCCATTATATTTAGCCTCCATTGACTGTCTCTAGGATCTCACACCAGTGAGCCATCATTGTCACCAGCTTTTTCGATGCCGGATTAGGCTGAACTAACCCCCATTCCAAATAATAACTACTCTTGACTTTTTACTCTCATTTTGAGAGTATTTTAAAGTAATTGATTTTCCATTGAAAATATGTGACAAAAAATTTAGAAACAAATGCATCTAATTGCAATTCGCAACCTTCGTAGTGATACCGCTCAGTATCCCGATGTCAAGAAGCAGATTGACAACTGGTATGCAACTGTGAAGAAAACGGAATGGCAGAACTTAGAGGACGTTCGTAAGATTTACAAGGATGCTGAAGCAGTTGGAAACTTTACTGTTTTCAATCTTAAGGGTAATGATTATCGCCTAATTGTCGGTATTGATTATGAAGACCAAGTAGTTTACTACAAATACTTTCTCACACATACTGAATACGATAAAGGCAAATGGAAAAATGACTTTTACTTTTGACGAAACTGCTTATCGTAATCTGATAGCTGAAGTTGCTCCCAAGGTAATTGAGACGGAAGACGAATATGAACGTCTGTTGACAGTGGTAGAGCGTCTAACCTTTGCGAAAAATCGCACTCCAGAGCAGCGAGTTTTACATAAATTGCTGGTGCAGCTGATTGAAGTATATGAAGCACAGAATTACCCGATGGATTTATCCGTGCCTCATGAGATACTTCAACATATCATGGAAGCAAGCGGAACCCGTCAAGCTGACTTGGTAGGCGTTATTGGATCGAGTGGTGTGGTGTCTGAGGTTGTTAATGGTAAGCGTTCGATTAGCAAAGCACAAGCCAAAATGCTTGGTGATTACTTTAAGGTTTCACCTAGTCTGTTTATCTAAGCCTCAATTTAAAATATAGGCGATCGCTTCTCACTCAGTTCGATTGAGTTTCTCTAAAAAAAGAGCTTCTACTTCGCTTTCAGGATTATCAAGATCGAAAGGATAAGGGTGTTGTGTAGCGGAGTCACAACGACTCATCAAAACTTGCAACGCAACCCGAAACGCTTCTTCCTCATTTCTATGTTCTGAAAGATATCGTTTCAGTTCAGTATTGGTCATCTGGTTTAGGTTCTGCATCATACAACAAATTTCCAATTCCCATATTGATCAATTATGACTGCAATCTCATCGTTCAAACCAGCTTGAATATAAAGCGTTTTCAACTTTTGGTCGTAGCGGAAAACCTGGATAGACTGATACAGATTAGAAAGTAACTGACAAAGGAATATCGCTGTATCCGATTGCTTCTGTGTTGGCATGATGTGGCTGCTGCCATTTTTAATGTATATAAGTTACAACTATAATATAATCAGACTATAATATATACGATGCCAGTTATCAGAATACCCGATCCTATTTACAAGAGGCTCCAAGCGATCGCCGTACCTTTTGAGGATACACCTATCACTGTTATTGAGAAGTTACTGAATGAATATGAGGCACATCACCAGTCTCAGCAAACTTCTGAAACTGAAAACAATAGAGTTATTGAACCTGGGGTAAATAATTTGCAGCATACCAGAGTGCTTCGAGCCATTATGGGTGGTGAGGAAATTCATCAACCGAACTGGAACAAAATCGTCGATGCAGCACACGAACTTGCTATTCGACAGGGAGTTTCTGTAGACGAACTCATGAAGCTAACCCTTGCTCATGTTGTTAAGGGTGAAAAAATTAACTCTGGTTTTCATTACCTACCGGAGGTAAACATTTCAATACAAGGTGTAGATTCAAATCTTGCTTGGCGTAACACTTTGCACTTAATGAAGAATTTGAAAATGCCAATTGAAATACACTTCGAGTGGCGCGACAAAGAGGGAGCAGCACATCCCGGTGAGAAAGGTCAGCTAATTTGGAAGTTTAAGTAGCAAGAGTCACAACTGTGAAAAAATTACTAGATAAATGTATATTGTATGTGTTACGTTTATATTATATTCATATTCTGAATCGAGGTGACTATAAAAATCTAGTCCACCTCGATTTTCCAAATAAATTTATCTTTGGCTAATACTTCCGCTCTTTTGGCTCAAACATCGTAATCGCCACCGGACGATATTGAATGTCAATTCCGGCTGGTGAATAGTAAGCCATTGTGTGTTTGAGAAAGTTGGTATCATCTCGCTCGGAATAATCCTCACGGAAATGAGCGCCACGACTCTCTTGGCGATTTAAAGCTGATGCCAAAATAGTCTGTCCCACTATCATCAAACTTCGCAGTTCCAAAGCTTCCACAAGTTCCGTATTCCAGCAACTACCTTTGTCATCTAAATAAATTTGTGGATATCGCTGTTGTATTTCTTCTAATTTGTGTAACCCTTCACTCATTAAAGCCTCAGTGCGGAAAACACCGCAGTACTCGGTCATACAATCCTGGAAGGCTTGACGAACTTGGTTAATGCGATACTGTCCTGGTTGTTCTAGCAAAGCTTGGATTTGTTGCTGGGCTTCCTTTTGGTAACGCTGTTCATCCACTGAGGGCAACTTACGTTTTTGCACAAATTGGGCGATCGCAGCCCCAGTTCTCTTGCCATAAACGACACATTCCAACAGTGAATTACTCCCCAAACGATTAGCACCATGTACGGAAACACAAGATGTTTCGCCAGCAGCAAAGAAAGCATCAACTAAACCATCACCACTACTGCGGACTTGCCCATCGGTGTTAACTGGGATACCACCCATACAATAGTGGATTGTCGGGCGGACTGGCATAGGTTGAGTTACCGCATCAACACCTACCAAACGGTGCGCTTCTTCCCAACAGAAGGGGACGCGACTCATAATTTTTTCTTTGCCCATGTGGCGTAGATCCAGATAGACAAAGGGGCCTCCAGCACTACCGTCGAGATGAATACCACGACCAGCGCGAATTTCGTAAGCGATCGCTCGTGAGGTAATATCACGAGGAGCCAGTTCCATGCGACTGGGTGCATAGTTCGCCATAAAGCGATCGCCTTCACTATTGATCAGATACGCCCCTTCACCCCGTACCGCTTCTGAAATCAGCACGCCTACTGGATATAAGCCAGTGGGATGAAATTGGACAAATTCCATATCTTCAAGGGGCAAACCTGCGATCGCAGTCATTGCCAAACCATCGCCAGAAGAAGCGTAATCATTAGAGGTGGTGTTATAAACGCGACCATAGCCCCCTGTGGCAAACATCACTGCCTTGGCTCGCACCACTTCTATACGTCCATCCAAAAGATGGAACATCACCACACCCTTCGCCTCATTGTCTTCCAATATGAGACGCATCACGTACCATTCTTCATAAACTTGTACCCCATAACGCCGTAAGTTATTAACCAATTCGTGCAAAATCGCATGACCAGTCTTATCAGCGGCGTAGCAAGTACGGTTGTGGGAATGTCCGCCAAAAGCTCGTTGGGCAATGCGCCCATCGGGTAAGCGAGAGAACAAAACGCCCATGTGTTCCAAGTCAATTACCACATCTGGCGCTTCTTGGGCGAGAATTGCCACAGCGTCTTGGTCTGCCAAGTAATCAGAACCCTTGACAGTATCAAAAGCATGTGCTTTCCAACTATCTTCTGAGTCAACATTTTTCAGCGACGCAGCCATACCACCTTGAGCCGCAACCGAGTGGGAACGAATTGGGTGGGTTTTGGCAACCACAGCAATATTTAAATTGGGGTCAGTGCGAGCAATTTCCACAGCAGCGCGACATCCCGCCAATCCACCCCCGACAATAATCACATCGTGTTCCAGCATAATTAGCCCCTGATTGCAAACCACTGCTGTTCTATTGTAGAGAGGTGATTATCAGGCGGTGCGTTGCGACAAGACATCTCTACAAAAAAATTCCCTGCCTATAGACAGGGATGTGATTAAAATTTTGAAATTAAAAGTGAAAAATGAAGAACTAGGTCTTCACTTAACTCATAACTCCTCACGTCTTTAGCTAGTTGCTTGTACAGGTTGTTGCTGAGACACATTACCTGGCATGGGTTCCATTTTGGTTCCAGGCCCTACAGGAGTGACTTCAATATGATTTAACAAGGTAGTGACAAACGCAAACAACAAGAAAGGCAGCGATAGCAGAACGACAAGTCCAGCTGTTGCTAAAGCGTACACGGGTCGCTTGGCACCCATTAGCGCCAAGGCTGATGCCAAACTTAGGGTAATTGTAATCAACCAAACAATTATTTGACCGTAGATGTCACCAAAAGTCAGGGTACAGACAAACCGATACTTTTGAATATTATTTCCGCTCATCACATTTGCCTCAAGTCTCTCCTAATAGGTTCTACGTTAGAACTATGTTTGCCTTGTAGACAATTTCTAAATATTTTTGCAAGCTTCTTAATATAACTTCATAATCAACTTTTTTCTTACAAAGCTTAATTTTTAGTACAGCATAGCCTCAATACACCAACCATAGCCTCAGAGAAGGTTTTCTCCTAATAGTTGTCGCTGCCTGGAATTCTGCCCTTCCCTTGGACTACGGTGTATGCACAAGTCCTAAAAAGTGAGTTTTGTAGCAATCCAGTTCAGTTAAGACAAAAACTCAAACTGGTATAAGTTAGTTTACGTAGCAAGATCCTCGCAGAGTAAGCGAACACGACGAAGGCTTTATTGGGTAACGCTTACGCTCAAACCAACCTACGCTTAATGAATCATTTTAGCTGTGTCATGCCACTGCCAGATTCAAGCCAATGTGCTCAACAGTTAGCACAAAGACTAAAAGAGCGAGGTGTTGATGTAGACTAAGTTTTTTGGTAAAAGTTTTCGTAATCCTAATGACCTCCTCAACAAATAGACTTTTTTCTTACAGCAAAGAGTCTATTTGTCATCTGCCAAATTCCAGATATTGAGGATAAGGTATTTAATTTTTTGCTCGTAAATATTAACTAGATAAATCCAGCAAAGTCAAAATGCAAAAACCGATTTTTTGGTGTTAAATTTTGAGTATTGCCCGAATTTGTTGATTAAAGTCAACAAAATTCTTTATTTCTCATGGCAATATTGTTTTAGGAGTGAACGTGAAAACTATTTTTCTTAAAGGTGTTTTTTGGTTACCAAGTATAGCTGCTCTTACAGTCCTAAGTAGCGGCTTATCTGCAAGCGCCCAGACAGTCGATAAGGTGAGCAGTCAGTCATTAACCGACCCTTCCGCAAGCGTAGCGTCTCCCAACGAGTTTAGTGCAGAACTAGACATTGCAGAGCAAAATCTCTCTACAGAAACATCTGAAACATTTGCAGTAACAAATTTAACTGAGGGGCAGGAGTTCCCCAACGCTGCGATACAGGAAAACGCTAGTGTCACACGTACACCTGTTCCAGGCACAGTGGCAACCTTATCTACGACGCTCACCTCTGAGTTTCTACAACCGACTTCTCAAACTACTGCTCAACCATCTACTACCAAAGTAGCGCAATCAGATATTGATTTAGGCACAACTACTCGTGGCGGCAGCAGTTATATTGGCGTCGCTGCTAACATTGGTTTGAGTGGTGGAGACTCATCTTTGGGCGACGGTAATTTCGCGGTAGTCAGCAAAATCGGACTGACAAATTCTATATCTGTGCGACCTTCAGCCGTATTGGGTGACAACACTACAGTTCTACTTCCCATCACCTACGATTTTACCTTTCAATCAGCAGATGCTTTTAGCGAACCGTTACCAATTGCACCTTACGTTGGAGTAGGTGGAGCTTACAAAACTGGTGATGATTCGCAACTTGCCTTTTTGGTAACTGGTGGCATTGATGTGCCTCTAACTCCTCAATTCACAGCAACGGCTGCTGTGAATGCCGGGTTTTTCGATGAAACTGATATAGGTTTGTTGTTAGGAGTTGGTTACAACTTCAGTGGCTTTTAAGAGTTAGGAGTTAGGAGTTAGTAATTTTTCACTCACAACTCCTAACTTTCTATTTAGGTGTAACTTTGTCAATTACCTTGATTTGGCCATCGTCTCCTACCGTCCAAACATCATATACACCGACCACATCACCGTTGGCATCAACATCTACGTTGCCGCTAGCTCCTTGATAGTTGATATCTTGACCTTCTTTAAGCAACTTCAGCCCCTCGCAGACATCGGTAACTTCAGTTCCAGGGCCAGCAGCAACTTCACGGATTTTGCTGGCTATACCAACACCTGTATTTTCTTTAGCAGCTTGTGCTGCTAACGTCAATAAGGCAGCCGCATCCCAAGCTTGAGGAGCGTATTCCCCTGGCGCACCACCCTTTTTATCCTTCCATAGCTTGTTGAAAGCTTCTAGTGCTTTACCATCGGAACCAGGTACTGTACCGATCGCACCAGTTAAAATATATTTACCATCACTACCTTTGCCAACTTGTTCTGGGAAAGTAGGTGATTTCACCCCATCTGTAAGTAGAATCTGCACTCCCTTAGCTACACCTTGCTGATAAGCAGCTTTCAGGAACAGACTGCCGGTTTCAGCGTATAGCACAGCCAAAACTGCATCTGGTTTACCAGCAAAAGCAGCTGCTGCTTCCGTCTCAAATGTCTGGGCTTTCGGGTCGTAGCGGACAGGCTTATCTTTATTAACGATGGTTCCACCCAATTTTTCAAAAGTTTGTACAAATGCTTTTTCAAAGCCAACGCCATAGTCGTTATTAATCACGACTGTAGAAATTCGCTTGAAACCTTTTTTATTAGCAAGTTGGGCTAATGCTAGTGCTTGGTAGGTATCTGGGGGAGCAGTACGCGCCCAAAAGCCTTTATAGTCGCCTTTTTGTGCTTTTTCAGTAAACACGGGACTGGTACTACCAGGAGAAACCAGCATGACTTTATTTGGCGTGGCAATAGAGACTGCTGCACTAGAAACGCTACTGGCAAAGGAGCCGACTACACCTGCCACTTTATCTAAAGTTGCTAGTTTAGTCATACCTGCTGCACCCGCCCTGGGGTCGGTTTGGTCATCTACTTGCACTAAGTTCACTGGTTTGCCATTCACCCCACCGCAAGCGTTAACCGTATTAACGAGTAAAGGGACAGAACCTAGCATTTGCTGTCCAACAGAAGCCAAGTCGCCTGTTGTCGGTAACAGGGAACCAATTTTTAGCCCTTCAGTACTGCTTGTGGTAGTTGAGTTTGCCGCTGGGGTACCTGTACTTCCGTTGTTAGTTGTGCCATCGGGAGTACTTGTATCACCACAAGCCCCAACTAGGAACCCAATTGCTAGGGTAGCTATACTGAAAGTTAGAGCGGCACTAATTTTTCTCATAGGTAATTTTTACTCCTCACGTATTTAGGAGCCTCAAAGTAAGATTCAAACTAAATTTGTAAGTTAGCTGGATCTTAGCAGGACTCCAAAGGATAAATCATATCATCCATCTTTGGGAGTAGAAATATTTACCGCGACGTTAATATTATTCTTATAGGCAGAATAAACTCTGTGTATTAGACATCTCCAGAAATTAATTATGCGTTACCTGAAACCCTTGTAGAGACGTTGCATTGCAACGTCTCTACATTCATTTTCGGAGATGTCTATCAAAAGCTGGAAAACGGAGAGGGAGGGATTCGAACCCTCGGTACGGAGTTGCCTGCCGTACAACAGATTAGCAATCTGCCGCTTTCGACCACTCAGCCACCTCTCCATGACTCACGAATATCAATGTTATCAGACTTGTTGGGAAGAGTCAATAGTCATTTGTCATTGGTCATTTGTCATTGGTTATTTACAAAACACTAAGGACTAAGGACTAGAGACAAATGACTAATTTTTTAAAGGACTTGCGATCGCATCCAAGCCAGGGGCAAAGTGCGTAACTTTTTCCACTGGGGAACGAAAGCCCGCCGACTGAACACATCGTAATCGTTGCGTTCAATTACCTCCAAAATCTGACCGTACAGCATTGATGCTGCCCATACAGGCCAACGGGCATCAGATGCTAAATAAGTAATTCCCTGATCGGATGTGCTATAGAATTGGCGGGCCCGTTCGATTTGAAAGCGCATCAGCGCCCGCCAACGATCATCTACCACACCTTTAAAGAAGTCTTGCTCGGTGTAGTTGAATTTTTCCAAGTCCTCAAGGGGAATGTAGATCCGTCCCCGTTTGGCATCTTCTCCCACATCCCGCAGGATGTTGGTGAGTTGATTGGCAATTCCCAGAGCGATCGCTTCTTCTGTGGGAACATAAGGTTGTTTGTTCTGCTGCCACGGAGCTGTGTATATGGTGCTATCTACACCCATAACGGCTGTTGACATTAAGCCAACAGTGCCAGCAACGCGGTAACAGTAGAGGTATAAGTCCTCAAAGGTTTCATAACGACTGCGATATAAATCCATGCGCTGACCGGCAATCATATCCCGAAAGGGCTGAATGTCCATCGGAAAACGCTGGAGGGTATCAGCTAAAGCGACATCGTAATTTTCTAATGGCTGTCCCGCAAAAATCGATTCCAGCTGCTGTTCCCATAGGTCTAGGGTTTCTGGCGTGGTAATAGCAGATGCGGGCCCATCCACCAATTCATCTGTACGGCGACACCAAGCGTAAATTGACCAAATAGATTGACGTTTTACCGGACTCATGAGCAAAGTACCCAGGTAAAAAGTCTTGGCATACTTTGCTGTGAGATGTCGGCAAAGTTTGTATGACTCGTCTACAGAGACCAGCGTTTTCATGCGCGGGGGGGAATCAGGCAGTTGCAGCATTCGTTGCGGGCGGTCGGGTGAGCATTTGCAGGTTTGAGGAATTTGCTACCGGGAGAGCCTCAGAAATGGCCTGCGCTGTCAGCTTACCAGAAAGTACGGCACCTTCCATACTGCCTAAGTAGCGTTGCATAGTATAACTTCCGGCGAGATAGAAGTTGGCAATGGGCGTAACTTGTGCGGGACGGTACTGTTGACGACCTGGGGTCGCTTTGTAAACTGAACGCGGCGTTTTTACCACATGAGATTTCAGCAATGTTGCTGGATTGTCTCCCCCAAAGTGGTCGGGGAAAAGTTTTTCCAATTCAGCAAGCGTTGCAGCCACAATTTCCTCATCGGATTTGGCAATCCAATCTTTTGCCGGAGCTAAAACTAATTCCAGCATTGAGCGATTGGGGTTGGCGTATTCACGGCAGGTATTGCTCATATCAGCATAAACGCTTAGGAGGGGCGATCGCGAAAAAAGTAGGTGATCAATTTCTGTAAGTTTCCGGTCAAACCACAGATGCAGGTTAATCACTGGTACTCCTTCCAAGCCTTCTAGCTTCTGGAAAAACTCCATAAGCTTCCAAGGTTTAGGCAACATGACCTTCAAGGGGTCAACCGACATGGCAGATACATACGAATCTGCTGTGATCACTTCATCTTCTGCCCCATTTAACCCTCGAATCAAGTATCCTTTCACCGTGCCATCGGCATTGAGCAAAATCTCTTTCAAGGGGGCATTCAACCGCACTTCTCCACCGCGTTCTGTGATGTAATCTACGATCGGGCTGCATAGACGTTCTGTGGGAGAACCATCCAAAAATGCAATTTTGGAGCCATACCGTTCTTGCAGAAAGCGATTCAGTGCAGTTAACAGAATCGTTGCCGAAACTTCGTCAGGATTGATAAAGGTGAGTGCTTTACATGCGGCGATAAAAACGTCACTAGTTACCCGCTCGTCAACACCTTGCCTTTTCAACCACTCTAAGAAGCTGTATTTATCCATCTCTTCAACATACTTTTGACCTCTAACCACTGCTGGAAGTAGGCCAACTGCAAATCGAATCTTCTGCTCCCAAGTCAACATGTCTTTGTTGCGAAGAATCGATGCAATCACGTTGAAAGGAGATGGAATATCTGGAACATCAAAACGTGAGAGTGTCCCAGGCTTGTCTGGTTGATTGAAAATCAACGTATGATCTTTCCACTGGAGTCTGTCTTCAATGCCCAACTCCTTGAGCAATTGGAGCATATTCGGATATGCCCCAAAGAAGGCGTGTAACCCGGTTTCGTACCAGTCGCCGTCAGAGTCTTTCCACGCCGCAACCAGACCACCCAGTACGTCCCGGCTTTCCAAGACAATGGGAGTATGACCTGCGTCCGTGAGATATTTCGCGCAGGAAAGTCCTGCTAGACCAGCACCCGCGATCGCTACTCGCATTTAACCCTAATGCCCTTCAATATTTCTTAATGGTTTTGTCGATTCTCATTATACGTTGCAAACCGTAACATTTGGCATTTATTGTGCGATCGCTTCCCCAAAAAACTTTTGCCAAAGGGAGTTTTACCTACGCGCACCTACCCAGCAAAATTGCCAACACCATTGTTGCTAATAGGTTTTGACAAACATTTCATCTAAATTTATATGCAGGAAACTTAGGGAAACAAAAGTAATTCCTTTGACTGAAATAAGTAATCTTAAACGTGGTATTAAACTAGTTGATTTCTTTGGGAATCAGTGTATCTACTCTGAAAAAATATCTATGGTAGTGCTTAAAGATTACTAGTTGATTCGCTATAAGATTTCCTTCGATGGATACATTGACAATGGAAAAATCAAGGCTGATTTAGGACTTACACACTTTCCACAACGAGCATAAAAACCTTCCTTTGAAAGCTTTTCACTCGCCATAAGGATGTAGGATAAAAGTTTATATCCTTTAGGTTGAACAACTCAGTTGTTTACCGTAGAACTTATAGGTAAAAAGATTATGAGTGTATCGCAAGAGCTAAAACGCTTTGGACATCACCTGATTCTGGGTATTTCCGGCACTACATTAAGCGATGATGATAAACGCGCACTCAGTGAATTAAAGCCGATTGGGGCGATCTTTTTTGCTAAAAACTTTTTGGATAGCACCCCATATCAAGTTTGGCTAGAAAGCTTCAAAGATTTAAATAATCAGATACGAGAATATACTGAACGTGATTCGATGTTTATGACTCTGGATCATGAAGGAGGTCGTGTTATTCGTACACCATCACCGATTACTCGCTTTCCTCATGCGTTGTTGCTGCGATCGCACGCCCGTGAAGTAGCAAAAGCCACAGCAGTAGAACTCAAATCACTAGGGATAAATTTATCTTGGGCACCTGTAGCAGATATTTTTTCTTATCCCAATAACCCTGTGATTGGGCCTCGCGCCTTTGGTAACACTCCCGAAATTGCTACTCAAGGTGCGCGTGAGTACTACCTTGGACTTCAGGAGTCAGGAATTTTGGGATGTGCCAAACACTTCCCCGGACATGGAGACACCAGCAAAGACTCTCACATTGAGTTACCAATACTGAATTTAACTTTAGAAGACCTGCGACTTCGAGAACTCATACCTTTTAAAGCTTTAATCGAAGTACAGATTCCTTTGATTATGACTGCCCATATTTTATTTCCTAAGATAGATGCTGATGTGCCGGCAACGCTTTCCCAGGCTATCCTCAAAACCATACTTAGGGAAGAACTTGGCTTTCAGGGAGTGGTTGTATCTGACGACTTGGATATGAAAGCGATCTCAGATATGTTTATGAAAGCTGGTACTGTGGCGCAGTCATTTCATGCAGGCTGCGACCTGTTTATTGTCTCGCGTAATATCAACTCATCATCTATAGAAAGAACTTATCAGATTGCTGAAGATTTTGTCGATTCCCTCAGTAAAGGCAGCTTAGATGAATCAGTAGTGGAAGCAGCCAGAGAAAGAATTGATAAACTACTGGCAGTAACACCGCAATATCCCGTAAATGCTCTGGATGAAGATATATTATTGCAACATGCTCAACTAGCGATCGCTAGTTCCTATTCATAATGGGTGGTATAGGAGTCGAACCTATTTCTGCGGGTTAAAAGCCTGCTGCACAGCCGTTATGCCAACCACCCTAGTTAATTGAAATAAAAAATGAGCAAGTGCGATCATATACTTACATCGCAAGCGTTGTTAACACCAACACTAGATATAAATCCACCGGGGAGGTACTGCCCCTCCTATTTCTGTGTTATCAGCACAGCGCCTCACTTTTCGGCTTCAGGTGGAAAAGAGGAAGATGGAGGAATTGAACCCCTACAGTTGCCCATACCCTGGTTTTCAAGACCAGTTGCCGACCATTCAGCAGCATCTTCCATTCAAGGGTATCTGACGGGACTTGAACCCGCTATGACTGGTTCCACAAACCAGCGCCTCGACCACTTTGGCCTCAGACACCATTAGTGGAATCAATGGGAATTGAACCCATAACCTCCTGCTTGCAAGGCAGGCGCTCTATCCATTTGAGCTATGACCCCATCAAACAAGTAAAAAGAGCACACTAATTTTGGTGACGGGGGCAGGAGTCGAACCTGCCGATATTCAGGTTATGAGCCTGACGAGCCACCGTTGCTCTATCCCCGCATATTAACCAATACCCCTGACTGGATTTGAACCAGCAACCTCTTCGTTCTAAGCGAAGCGCCTCTTCCGTTGGGCTACAGGGGCATATCGGGATGGCAGGATTTGAACCTGCGACTCCATGCTCCCAAAGCATGGCTTCTGGCCACTGAATTACATCCCGTTGGTACTCCTGGTGGGAGTTGAACCCACAACCAAACAGATTTTAAGTCTGCCACCTCTTCCAATTGGGCTACAGGAGCAAGTTTTGGTACTCTTGGTGGGAATTGAACCCACAACATACCGTTTTTGAAACGGCAGCCTCTTCCAGTTGGGCTACAAGAGCAGAGTTTGGCAGCCCCACCAGGGGTCGAACCTGGAATCTTCGCCTTCAAAGGGCGCTATGTTGCCAATTACACCACAGGGCTTTATTGCCAGGGCAGGGTTTGAACCTGCAACCTCATCGTTCAGAGCGATGCGACTTACCAATTCGTCCACCCGGCATTAAATAATTCGTAATTCGTAGTTCGTAATTCGTAATTATGTTTTCTGAGAGTGATTTTAACCCCGACTAACATACAAGCCATTTATAAAAACGTGGGTATAAACCCTTATTTAATTACGAATTATGAATTAGTAATTACGAATTATGATTGGCTGCCTCAGTAGGACTCGAACCTACAACCGCGCGGTTAACAGCCGCTTGCTCTACCATTGAGCTATGAGGCAACGAAGCCCCCCAGATCGGAATCGAACCGACGACCTCCTGTTCTTCAAACAGGCGCTAACTACCAACTGAGCTACCGGGGGATACAAAAAGAGATCATGTAACGAGAGCGGAGGGACTTGAACCCTCAAATCTTCAGTTTCGTAGACTGAGATGTTATCCGATTACACCACACTCTCAAAACGGAGAGGACAGGATTTGAACCTGCGACGAATATTAACTATCCGTTTCCTCTTAGCAGGAGGACGCTTTGTGCCACTCAGCCACCTCTCCATAGTGGGTCGAGCAGGATTTGTAGCTTGCTTCCCGCAGGGTACCCGCAACATTTCCGCAGACAACGGAACGCTCTAGCCAATTGAGCTACACCCCGATTTTTTTGAATCTGTGCTTAAACTTTGAAGTTTTTAGGCACAGATTTTTGGTGAACTTGCCCATTTCTTATTCAGTTTTCAAGGTTCAGAAAAATTACTTTTAGCTGTTAGTAACTGTTAGGGAAACAACCGAAACTCTAGGTAGCAAGCCTGTTGTGTATTACGGATGTATTCTGTGGTTTTGCTGAGTGCAAACTCAAAACTTTTTTGATTAATTGCCTCTACTTCCGATGGTTTGCAAGTAGGAACAGCTTTGTTGACTAGAGATTCTGGTTTATCCCAACGCCTCTGTTTTAGTTGTATGTAAGCTAATCGGCATTTAAGCTGCATAATATAAATGCAGAGTCGGTTGAAAAT
>NZ_JAYGHD010000069.1:0-20330 GCF_034932245.1 Nostoc sp. UHCC 0251 | reverse complement strand
AGTTTCTTTTATATTTGTGGAGGGGAAACGAAGTCCCTCCTCAACCGCTCACAAGTTAATTACTCTGTAGCCATTTTTTGGGCTATCTTTACGGGATCGCATCCGGGTGTCTGGGGATCTTCACCATACTCTAATGTTGGGCGCTCTAGCAGCAGGTGAAACCGAAATTTTGTAATTTCTCTTAAAAGAAGAACCCCGTAGGATTGCTAGTTGTTTTCAAGCTACAGATGCCAAATTTTGGAACTTTGGGGCTAAACGAACATTCAGCTATAGCGTTTTGGAAGGAAATTAATTAGCAAGATAAAGGAGGAACAGTAACATCCTTCTCATCTTCCTTATGCTTGAGTTACTATCTTTGACCGCCTACTATAATCTGCCATTGTGGCAGTTGCTCTACCATCCGTGCAGGCGATCGCTTCTTCGTCACTAATCTCAGAGCCAGTATCAGGCATCAAATCTTAACATAGCTGTGAAAGAACACAGTGTTAATCAAGCAAACATTTTATCTCGGTTATGGGCTGCATCAAAATCAATTAGCGGGCCTTTTGGGACGATACGAGTTGGGTTAACTTGGGGATGGCTTCTGTAATAATGTCGTTTGATATGGTCAAGATTGCAAGTCTCTTTGACTCCCGGCTGTTGGTAAAGTTCTTTGAGATAATTCCACAGATTTGGATAATCTACAATTCTGCGTAAGTTGCATTTGAAATGTACATAATAAACTACATCGAAACGGAACAGAGTAGTGAACATACACCAGTCCGCCTCAGTAATTTGATTTCCGCAAAGATAGCGTTGATTTCCCAATACTTTTTCCCAGTAGTCGAGAGCCGTGAATAGTTCCGTTACCGCTTCATCATAAGCTGACTGTGTGGTAGCAAATCCCGCACGGTAAACTCCGTTATTTATTGGTTGATAAATTGTATCAATCGTCTCGTCAATTACTTTTTGTAAATGTTCTGGATAAAAGTTGATATTTTGTTTAGCGAAAGCATTGAATTCTGTATCAAACATCCGAATGATTTCACGGGATTCATTATTGACAATTGTCCCATTTTGGATATCCCATAAAACTGGAACTGTCACCCGGCCGCTATAGTTAGGGTCAGCCTTCAGATAAAGTTGCCAAAGATACTGAGTACCGTTAACTGTATCGGGAATACACCCCGGTTCATCACTAAATTCCCAGCTATTTTGGTCAATTTCTGCTGCAACGACGGATAATCCGATGACATCTTGGAGTCCTTTCAATTGGCGGAGAATGGCAGTGCGACACGCCCAAGGGCAAGCCCAAGAAATATACAAATGATAGCGCCCCGCTTCAGCTTTCAACCCACTAGAACCATTAGCTGTAATGTGGTTGCGGAAAGTTGTTGATGGACGGATAAATTTACCTTCTGAATCTTCTTGATCCCTTCGAGATATCCATTTCCCATCCTGAAGAATTCCCAAACCCATAATTATCTCCTTAGTTATTAGTAAACAGTCAAGAATTTAAAACTCTGGACTATTGACTTTTGACTATTCAGCGTTGAGGATTTTTGGAACTTTAAAAAATTCACCTTCCTGTTCAGGCGCACCGTTGAGGATGCTTTCCCGGTCAGGATAGGGTTGCAACTTATCCTCTCGTGTGATGTTACTGACATCAATTGCCCGCGTTGTTGGAGGCACATTACTAACATCAAGTTCATCCAACTGTTGAATATAATCCAGAATACTTCCTAACTGGGTAGTGAATTGTTCCTCTTCTTCTGGAGTCAATTCTAAACGAGCAAGATTTGCTACTTTATGAACTTGTTCTTGGTCAATCATAAATTGTCATTTGTTATTGATCATTTGCCATTTGTCATAGGTCATTAGTCCTTAGCAAATGACTAAGAACTAATGACTAATGACTAAAAGAATACGTCAATTTGCGATCGCCCGGTGGTTTTCAACCAGTTTTGAGCTTCAATGTAGTTATTGGGAGCCATGCGAATAGCTCGAATCCAATAGTCTGCTGCTTGGTCAAAGAGTGCTTCACCAGCCTCGTTATCTCCAGCTTCTTTCTCCTTTTCGCCTTGGTAGTGATAAATCACGGCGATGTTGTTCAAGGCTTGGGGCATACGTGGGTTTAACTCAACTGCCTGGTGATACAGTTCTAAAGCTTTGTTGTGGTCACCGTTGCTGGCATAGATTAGCCCCATATTGTAGAGAATATAGCCGCGATCGTTGGTATCTTCCTCTAGCGTTAAAGCTTCTTCATAGTATTCCAATGCTTCAGCATATTCCCCTTCTGCTTGGGCTGACATGCCATCTCGATAATAAACAAACGCTTCTTTAGCTTTTTTGTTGGTTGGCAGGATCTTCAGGATGATATCCGCCATCACTGTAAAGGACTTGTCAACAAAATTATCGTTCTTTTGTGTTCTTGGCATAGTAGTCTCTGGGTATGGGGCATGGGGCATTGGGCATGGGGCATTGGGCATGGGGCATGGGGCATGGGGCATTAATCAATATTTTTTCTTCCCCTGCTTCCCCTGCTCCTTCATTTCCCCGATCCTCTAGCACGCTCAATAGCTAATTTAACTGATTTGTGGGGGCATTCTTCTGACTGAGTGGGATGATGCACTCTGGACTATTATGCCGAGAGTTGTTTACCAAGGTGCTAACTGGATACGCAGTCATTGCTGGCGCTGGATAGGGACGTAATAGCTGTTGTAGGGTTTGGGGCGTTTGCACTTGGGAATCTAGCCATAAATCGTAATCTTCTGGCTTTAGAATCACTGGCATCCGCTCGTGGATAGGTTGGAGTAATTCGTTAGCTGCCGTTGTCAAAATTGTACAAGAGATTATTTCTTCGTTAGCAGGCGATCGCCATTTCTCCCACAAACCTGCAAAGGCGAAGGGTTGCCCATCTTGAAGGCGAAAATAAAATGGCTGCTTTTTGCCTTGTTGGCGTTGCCACTCATAAAAGCCATCAGCTAGTACTAAACAGCGCCGATGCTTAAAAGCCGAACGAAAAGCGGGTTTTTCGGCAACAGTTTCAGCTCTTGCGTTAATCAGCTTTGCCCCCATACCTGCATCTTTCGCCCATGACGGAATTAATCCCCAATGCAACTGCTTAAATTCACGCTTTTCGCTTTCGGGGTTTTCTAACACAGTTGTCACCATTTGGGTAGGTGCGATGTTATATCCGGTTGCTAAATCCAGAACTGGCTCGACATGAAAAATTTCAGCTAAAGTTGCTGTTGACTGATTTAGAGTAAATCTTCCACACATACTTTTATTCTCGGCTACTGGCTGAATTAAACATCTCAATCTATAAATGAATAATGCTTTTTTATTTTTTCAGATAATTTTATATAGTACTTAAAAGCTAAATCTTCAAAAAAACCATCCGGGTTTGGAAGAATTTTTTGGTAAGATATTGTATTTTGAACCTGTACTTATCAACATATTCTTAACTGCATTTTAACATGGAAATACTGCGTCTGTACGATTTTTTACCTTCCGGCAATGGTTATAAGATACGTCTTTTATTGACACAAATAGGTATGCCTTTTGAGAGGGTAGAGCTTAACATTTTGAAAGGCGAGACTCGAACACCAGAATTTTTAAGTAAAAATCCCAACGGAAAGATACCTCTTCTGGAAATCGAGCCGGGGAAATACTTGGCAGAATCAAATGCCATATTGGTATATCTGAGTGAAGGTACAGAATTTTTGCCCTATGATCGCTTTTTACGAGCGCAAGTGTTGCAATGGTTATGTTTTGAACAATATAGCCACGAACCTTTTATCGCTACATCAAGATTTTGGATTTCTATTTTAGGTAAAATTGAAGAATATAGTGAAGCTATAAAGCAAAAACATGAACCAGGCTATGCAGCACTTAGCCTCATGGAAAAACACTTAACTTCTCACACCTTTTTTGTAGGAGAGCGTTACACGATTGCTGATATTTCCTTGTTCGCTTACACTCATGTAGCTAATGAAGGTGGGTTCAATTTAACAGAATTTCCTGCTATCCAAGCTTGGATAGAAAGAGTCAAAGCTCAACCAAGGTATATCAGTATTACACAAGCATAAAAATTCGATTCTGCGAGTTTGTGTCTCTCGTTTCTTGGCTCTGGTAGAGGATATATTGGGTAGGACATTATTTCATATTAATTAGGGAGTCTTCCTAAAAGATATTACTAAGAAGTAACTAGATATCTGTATCAATTTCTATAAGCTTTTGCCGAGAGGACAAACCTGATTTAATTCTGACATCAGATTTGGCTACATCAAATTTCTTTGCTAGTAGTTTAATTAATTCTTCATTAGCCTTACCATCAACTGGGGGCGATTTTAAATATACAGTTAAACTGCCATCAGGTTGTTCTTCAATTTTTTGCTGTTTTGAATTAGGTTTAACCTTGACTTTTTTTTGCATAACCTATTTTTTGTAATTGTCGCAGCCACAACCAACCTAAAACACAACCCAATACATAATGAGGAAAATCCCACCAAACAAAGGTAGTACCAAGTAATAATTTACCTATCAAGGTGGCGCGAATCTCCTCTAATAGTGGCGGATGCCAAAGTTGCAAGAATTCTAGTATACAGGTGATGACAAAAACCCATATAGGAATTTGGATTATCGCCGCCCGACTTCTGAAAAACAAAAATGCAAACAGACACCAAAATATTTCGTAAAATATAGCTGCTCCGTAGTCATTAAACCACTGATGGACAGGACCAGTGTAGTACTTAAACAAAAAGCCCATCGGTACAACGATGAGCAGAGAAAGAATAATAAATATTGTTTGGTTACGATGTTGGATCATTTTCTCAAGGCTAAAGACTAACGAAAATTTTAGCCTCTCCATATTCGTTTGTTAATAATTCGTAATATTAAATCTTAATTACGAATTACGAATTACGAATTACGAATTATTTGCTTATGGATATCTTCTGCTACCAGCGCCCACTACACCGATTTTGTGGCGATAGGAGAGTTCGGCTCCGAACCAGCCCGAAGCGCTAGTCAGCGTACCAACAACCAGCGAGATTAAAAGTCCCCAAGGTACTATCCGGGATTCAGCATCGCCCCAACGCAGTAGAAAGTTGACGAGTGATAAAACCAGGATAGAAACGTTAAGTATCAAATGTACCCAACCGGCGGTGCGCTTGCGAACTCGTTCAATTTTCAAAAAGTCGCTCAAACCGATCGCAGCAGCGAGTAAGCCTCCAGCTAATCCAAGTCCGATTAACCATAGCGAAGCCCTAGCCCAAAAGAAATCACGAGTTAACCAGTAGCCGATGTCACTTCCTAAAGCGGCGGCTAAAAAGGCGATGGGAAAGATCACACTCAGGGGATGTAGGGGATGTCCTGCGATCGCAACTGTGCTAGGTACGCCGCTATCAACATACTCACTGTCGTTGCTTTCAATAACTGGTGGAATATTTGGAAAAGGTGTTGAACCTGTTTGTGTTGTGTCTGTAGTTTCCATTATTAGTATCCTGAATTTATTAACGTTTTATTTATTTTTAAGCTGAAGGGATTTTTTCAACATAAGCTTCAGCTTGTAGGGTTAGTTTGCCTACTTCTACTTTTAGTTGGTTAACTTGCAGACTCATTCCATCTAAATCGAAGTTACTCAAATTCAGAATTTCGCTAGTTTGATCTATCAAAGCTTTTGTCAACTCTGGCGATATTTCCTCACTTTCGCCATACTCGACATTTTCTAGAGCAACAGTTTTTCCATTACCGCTAATTCTGGGTACTGCCGAAAAAGCAACTTGCTGATTTTCACCAGTTTCTACTAACTTCATGCTGGCGTTTATCGCTACTTTACCATCGCCAGGTAGTCGAAAGTCTACATTTTGAGGTTCAATAGTCCTCGGTTGCCCGTTAACGTGGATTTTTTGACTTTGCAGTTGCGATCGCACATATTCTGAGTTGAAAGCGCGATTAATATCAGCTTCGGTTAACACAACCTGTGCGTTAGCTTCAGTAGGTTTAGTAAGCTCAATTTTGCCAAAAGCCACACTCAGAGGATTGATGGCAACACTATTCATTTGCATTTCCAATTCCTCCATGCGGAGGTCTTTCTGCATAACCAAACCTTCGCCTTCAATCTTGACTTCATCTACCTCACCCTGAACTAGTTTCAGAGGGTCAGTTTTGATGTCTACATCTAAATTTTCTACTTCATCTAATTGGCTAGATAATCCTATTTCTGCCGCTTTATTAAGCGCCTGCTCTCCTAATCCAGGACTGTCTGGCATTATTAAATTAACTCCTATAAATAGCATATCCTTGAGTTAATTTAATAAACTATCATCAGAAACTTATCTATCTGACGATGGAATATAGATTTAAATATTGTCTGCCTAAAAGTATAACCATATATTATATCCGATAAAAACTTTTGCTTTTCTATTCAGAAATTTTCAGGCGCAGACGTGGAGCGACTTGTCATCAAATATCGCTCAAAAGAAAGATGGTATCTTGATAATTTAGTCGCTATGCTACTTTTTATAATTAATGTTGCACTAAAATCTGTTTAAAGATAAAGCTTATAGCGTAGTCTTAAACAGATTTTTGGCTTGGCGCATCCTTGTATCAAAATGGTATAAAATATACTAAGTTTTATAATAATTTTTTTAAAAGTAAGGTAAAGCCGGGCACAACATCTTCACCGCTTAATACTGCCGTAGATGGATATTGAGTAATTGAACCATCCCGGCGATAAACTAAAGCTTGCTGATTTTTACTATCAATTAACCATCCTAATTGAACACCATTACTAATGTATTCTTCCATCTTGGCTTTGAGTTTTGCCAAGCTATCATTTTTAGAACGAATTTCAATTACAAAGTCGGGTGCTAAATTAATAAATTTGTCTTCTTCTTTATCCCAACCTTCTGGTAAACGTCCTTTAGCCACAAAAGCAGCATCAGGTGATCTGACCGCAGTATTTGTTAATCTAAAACCTGTACTTGAACTAAAAACTTCACCTAAATCCTGACTTTCTACCCAATTCAACAAATAGGCTCCTGCTTTGATTTCTCGATTACCAGAAATTCCACCAGTTGGAGGCATAGTTTCTAACGTTCCATTAGCATTGCGTTCAAACCGCAGTTCTGGGTTTTGCGAACTCATCAGCATTAATTCTTCATCAGTGACAGTATACAAAGACTGCACCGTTATTTTTTCGCTGGTCATGACGATCCCCATCGCAAGCTTGATAGATATCTCAATTTTAGGCTGAGATTCAATTATTTCTGCATCCCTTTCCCGCTTTACGTTCTCTGTGTCTGGAGCAGTTTGTTATAAAATTGACGACAGCAGGGCAATATCTGATTACAAGCTGTTTTATTCTTACAAAACAATGCTCTCAGAACGCTTTACCGCAGCTCTTAGCTACGCCACCCAACTGCACGCCAACCAAGTTCGTAAAGGTTCGGGTGTTCCCTACGTGGCCCATTTATTAGGTGTCGCTAGTATTGCCTTAGAATACGGCGCAAATGAAGATGAAGCGATCGCAGCCCTCTTACACGATGCGATCGAAGATCAAGGTGGTGCTGCAACACGGAAAGAAATTCGCCGCCGCTTTGGTGACAATGTAACAGCAATTGTAGATGGTTGTACTGACGCTGATACAACTCCAAAACCGCCTTGGCGACAGCGCAAGGAGGCTTACATTGCTCATATTCCTACCGCTTCCCCATCAGTGTTACTCGTGTCATTAGCAGATAAACTTTACAACGCCCAATCTATTCTTAAAGATTATCGCGTTTTGGGGGACTCACTTTGGGAACGTTTTCAGGGAGGTAAAGAAGGAACTCTTTGGTATTATCGAGCGCTTGTGGATGCCTTCAGAAAGACTGGAACTATTATAATTATTGACGACCTAGAACGGGTCGTTGCACAAATTGAGCTATTAGCATCTAAATAAAAAATGAAGATATATTTTCTAAAACGGATACTTCGATTGAATCTAGCAGGTTCTACTTTGCAGCTTTAGTTCAATTACTCAAAAGTAGATAAAAGCTTCATGGAAACTAGAAATGGCTTTTTTCTACAGATACGATCTAATCATGTATCTCACGAAAAAATTTTGGCTTTTAGATTATTTCTCTAGATAAAAAATCTTTCTCCCGATAGACAGGTATACTTACATTAGTATGGCTGCTATGTTACTAATATGACGATAGTAAGACAAAACGCCCTAAATACAACCGTAAGTTCTTCAGTAAATCCTCCAGAAACCTTGACCGAAAAAGTTATTGAAGCAGAGCGTATGCACGATGTTCTGCTTTTACTGCAAAACTTGATTAACAGTGAAGAAGCCACTGTGAAACTAATTCTGGATTGTCTCTATGATGTTGGCTCAGTCAATCTAATCAACCAAAAGCTTCGCCTGAAACCCGTAAACAGGGTGATGAAGTTAATTGCGCGAATGTCCAAACCTGTTTTTAGAGCCTTGGCTTTAAATTGGTTTAAGAAAAACTGTCCTCAACTCATTACTAATTGGCTACACACGCAGGTGACTTTTGAAAGTATCCAAAATAAACGCCAAGAAGTAGCTGTTGAAGTTGCAGAACTTCAACCATATCCCATCCCTCAGAGAGAAAATTTGAGCCAAGAGGTTAAAAATCTACGCTCCCAAGTCAGATTGCTAGCTGGTATTTCAATAATAGCGATCGCTATTTTAGGAATAACAGCTACTAGGTTAAATTGAAACTCAATATGTAGCACAGTTATCAAATTTAATCGAGCCAGCAAGCTATTTTCGGCGTAAGATTCACTTGGGCTATAAAAAACCTACTAATTCAAAATTTAAATAAATTTTCCTCCATTAGGTGTTTTGGAGAATATTTATTTGGATAACTTCAAACAGCTTACCTCGTTGTATTGCCAGCACATTTAAATAACTGGCTCAACATATATGCTAATTCCTACTATGACTTTGCCCAAGCCTACCTTGGAGGATATAGAAATACATCTGCTATTGGAAGGTGTCTATCAATACTATGGTTATGACTTTCGCAATTATGCTCTTTCCTCACTCAAGCGCCGCATTCAGAGTTTCATGCAATTAGAGGGGTTAGCAAATGTTTCTGCATTACAAGAACAGTTACTCCACAACCGGGCCTATTTGGAACGATTTTTGCTTGCTCTGACGGTGAATGTAACATCAATGTTTCGTGATCCCAGCTTTTATCAAACCTTCAGAAACCAAGTTATCCCCTTCTTACAAACCTATCCATTTATTCGCATCTGGCACGCTGGATGCTCGACTGGTGAAGAAGTCTACTCAATGGCAATTTTACTACAAGAAGAAGGGCTTTACCACCGTTGCCGTATATATGCCACCGATACTAACGAGAAGGTATTACAAAATGCCAAAAGTGGGATTTTCTCTCTAAAACTGATGCAGGAATATACTCAACTGTATCTGAAAGCAGGCGGCAAAAAGTCTTTCTCAGAATATTATACAGCAGCTTATGATAATGCTATTTTTCGAGCATCTTTAAGAGAAAACATTGTTTTTGCCCAACATAATCTAGCAATTGATAGCTCTTTTAATGAGTTTAATGTCATCCTTTGTCGTAATGTCCTGATATATTTCAATCAGGTACTTCAAAAGCGGGTACACGAACTGTTTTATAATAGCCTTTGCACCTTTGGTATTTTGGGTTTAGGAAGGCAAGAATCCATCAGGTTTACCCCTTATGAACATTACTATGAAGAGATAGTCAGAGGTGAAAAACTATACAAGAAAATAGCTGGTGCTTAAAATCTAGACCGTTTGAACCACTAGATGAACGTGATTTAACGTGAGTTCGACAAACCTCTCCCTGACTTAAACTAAAGTTCAAGTCTGTCCCTCTCCGACTCGGAGAGGGACAAGTTTTGCACAGTAAAAGCAGGGAGAGGTGTTTGTGACCAGTCGAACTCACGTTGATTTAGGTGAATTTAACCGTAAACGTAGAGAGAATATAACTAAAAGTGTATTCTAATTAGCACTAAGTATTTCCCAGAAAAAATATTATAAACAAAGCTACGGTCGCTGTCAAAAGACAGTCTGTCAAACATTTTTAATTGTGTTCAGAAGATAGACTTAGCGATCGCTTAAGGTAAATTACACATTAAACTCTTAAAGGAGATTGTCGATGCAACTTCTCGAATGTCCTCCTGTTGCAGTCATTGCCGGAGAAAATGCGGTTCACGTTTCTCAACTACCTTCTACATGGCAAGAGATTGCTAGAGGAAGCACGAGTGTCGGACTTTCTCATCCCCAAAGCTATGTTGAGATGGCACAGTTGTTCCTATACAAATTACAGCATGGTGACGTTGACTTATTTAGCGATCGCCCCCAACTAGCTCACTTGATACCATCATTCTCCCAGCTATTTGGGCAACTGGCGTGGGAAACCCTAGAGTTTTTTGGGCAAGACTTTCTCAAAGACAGCTATCCAAACTTTGCAGAAATTCTCCGCGATGTGGAATCAAAGGGGACAGAGTATGCTGATGAAGTAAAAGTCGCTCGCATTGGCATAGATTTATTCAACGAGTTTGGTTATGAACTACCTGCCAGCTTCTATCATGTGCATCTAGCACCAATTTACCGCGATCATGTTTTTGAAGAACGCGCCTTAAGATTTGATCAGCGCGATATCGAACACAAACGGGCTTGGGATGCCATACTCCATGCTGGTAAGGTGTTTGCGATTCAAATGAAGGTGCAAAGTATTGCTTCTAAATACGGTTTTACTTATCAACACGGCTGTGGTTGTAACTCTCACCTATCTTCCATTGATGTATCTAGTGGCACGTTTGAATATGAATTGAGTTCCGAAAAACGCCAGCGATGGATTCGCAGTTTCATTTGGACTGCTTGGTATGAGTATGCCTTATTTGCGATCGTGCCAAATACGAGTTATTTAGTTTAATACCAATTTGAAAAAAGAATGCGACAAATAGACCATTTGTAGAGACGCGATTCATCGCGTCTTTACCCAAGGATGTGTTGCAATCATTAATTGAATTGAATGAGCAGAGGGAGTAATTTCTCCCTCATTCTCATTTACTGCCAAACGTAGATGAGGATAAACAAAATAATCCAGATAACATCGACGAAGTGCCAAAACAACGAAGTCGCGTTCACGCCGAAGTGCCCTGTGTCGTAGTTGCCAGGGATGAAAGAACGTACCAAAATTATTGACTGCAACAGAATGCCGGTGAAAACGTGCAAACCGTGGAAACCTGTTAGCAGGTAAAACGTCCCACCAAATACCCCTGTGGTGAAGCCAAAATCGAGGCCGTTCCATTCAATCGCTTGCCCAACCAAAAAGTAAGTACCCATCGCCATTGTTGTCAAGAGAAACAGGCGAAATTTTACTAAGTCATGGCGTTGAAGGGCGCGTTCTGCTAAGTAAATTACAAAGCTACTGGCGACAAGAATTATTGTGTTGATTGTCGGTTCTTTTACTTCTAGCCCGGAAACACCAGCTGGTAGCCAGTTAGGGGTTGTTGTTTTGTAGATGGCATATCCAGCGAAGAAACTCAAGAAAATGACGCTTTCTGAGAGGAGGAAGACAATGAAGCCAAACATCTTGTTGCCTTCTTCGTCGTGGGTATGTTCTGCGGCTGTGTGGTGCAATTCGTGGGGATTGATATAGGTGTCCATTTTGTTTTTTGAGGGGAATTGAAACGCAAAGGAGAGGCAGCGCGGTCTTGGGGGTCTCCCCCATGAGCGACTGCCGTCGCGGAGGGAAGCGCAGAGGGACGCGGAGGGTTTTTGCGTCTTCCCGATAGTTTGTGTTTATTCTGGGAGGTTGGATGTTAAGGGTTCTGATTTGCCGTAGCCGTAGGGTTCGGAGATGATGATGGGGATTTCTTCAAAGTTTTCTACTGGGGGGGGTGAAGAAACTAACCACTCTAGTCCGATTGCTCTCCAAGGGTTAGCGGGTGCTTTCTCGCCTTGCATCCAAGAAATCACCATGTTGAATATGAAGGGCAAGGTGGACATTCCTAAGAGAAATCCGCCCAAACTAGCGATGATATTCCAGAATTGATACTCTGGGGCGTAGGAAGCAACTCGGCGTAACATGCCTTGCAATCCTAATGGGTGCATGGGCAAAAAGTTGAGGTTGGTGCCGATGAAGGCTAACCAGAAGTGGATTTTACCCCAGCTTTCTGAGTACATCCGCCCGGTCATTTTGGGGAACCAGTGATAGATGGCTGCATATAAGCCCATTGTCACGGTGCCGTAGAGGACGTAGTGGAAATGTCCCACCACAAAGTAAGTATTGTTAACGTGGACATCAACGGGCACAGAGGAAAGCATGATGCCTGTGATGCCGGCGAAGACAAACATGACTAATGCACCCAAGGCAAACAGCATGGCGGTATTTAGCCGCATTTTACCGCCCCAAATAGTTGCTACCCAAGCAAATACTTTAATTCCTGTGGGGACAGATACAAACATCGTTGTCATCATGAAAATCAACCGCATCCAGCCAGGTGTACCACTGACATACATGTGGTGTACCCAAACGATACCGCTGACTACTGCAATCAACATTGATGAAACAGCAACTACTTTGTAACCAAATAGGGGTTTACGTGAATAAACTGGGAAAATTTCTGAGAAAATGCCGAAGATGGGCAAAATAATCACGTAAACGGCGGGGTGGGAGTAGAACCAGAAGTAATGCTGGAACATCACTGGATTTCCACCCTTGCTAGGGTCGAAAAAGGCAGTGCCTGCTGTGAGGTCGAGTAGCAGCATTACCGCACCTGCTGTCAATGCAGGTAATCCGAATAGTTGGATAATCTGGGCGCTAAATACTGCCCAGACAAACAAGGGCATTTTGAAGAAACCCATACCTGGGGCCCGCATCTTGACGATTGTGGTGACAAAGTTCACTGCCCCCATAATTGAAGATACGCCGGATATTGCCACCGCTAAGAGCCAGATAACTTGACCATTAATTAAGTTACCTGTGGGATTCTGGAGACTGACTGGCGGGTAAGACCACCAGCCGGCTTGGGCAGGGCCTCCAGGGACAAAGAAGCTACCCATCATCAAAATTCCGACTACTGGCACCATCCAAAAGGCGACGGCGTTGAGGCGGGGAAATGCCATATCTCGCGCCCCAATCATCAGGGGCACTAAATAATTGGCAAAACCAACGAGTGAGGGAAATGTCCACAAAAACAGCATTACAGTGCCGTGCATGGTGAACATACCGTTGTAGATGGTGCGATCTACTAAATCTGATTCGGGTGTCATCAGTTCTCCGCGCATCACCATCGCAAAGATACCGCCGACGAGAAAGAAGAAAAATGAGGTAACAAGATACTGGATACCAATTACCTTGTGGTCAGTACTAAAGCTAAAGTATTCTTTCCAATTACTTGGAGATTCGTGGTTAGGCTTCTCATCAGGGAGAAGGATACCTTCAATAGGAACATTAGTCATGGTTACTTTCCTTTCAACCAGGTGAATTGACTAGAGGAGGTGCAGCAGGTGGAACTGTAACCCAACCAGTTTGGACTGATTGATGGGATGTTTGGGCATACTCAGAAGCTGCCTGATTTTTTGCTACGGATGGCTTTTGGGTTGCAGCTTGTGCTAGCCATTGCTGATAATCTTCAGGAGATTCGACAACCACATTCGCTTGCATCGTCGCAAAGTATGTGCCGCTATATTGAGAATCGGTTAATCGGTATTGTCCGGGACGGATGGGAGTAAATTCAAAGTCGATCGCATGGTTGGGAATAATATCCTGCTTGAGGCGAAATGCAGGTATATAGAAGCCGTGGAGAACGTCTTGTGATTTCAGCGCTAAACGTATTCTGCGATCGCTGGGTAAATGCAATTCGGTACTGGTAATATCTCTTTCGGGATAATGAAAAACCCACGCCCACTGTTTAGCTAGTACGTCGATTTTTTCTACAGGTTCCGCTAAAGCGTTAGCTGGTGCATCTTTTGGTTCTGCATAAGCCGATTCCATTCCCAATGGATTATGCAGGTGAACTATTTCCGATGGGCCTTGAATCCCCATTTGTTCGTAAACTTGGTAGCTGTAGCCCGCAATCCACAACACTAACAGAATTGGAATTGCTGTCCAGACAACTTCTAAGGTGATATTACCTTCAATTGGAGGGCCGTCGGTGAAGTCATCTTTGACTGCCCGATGGAAGATCACAGAATACATTAAAGTACTTGTGACTCCCAAGAAGATGAAGGAACCGAGGGTTACTAAGAAGCTAATCAAATCATCAATTAGTAGGGATTCGGCTGCTGCTTGGGGGGGAAGCCAGGAGTAAGCCTGCTTCCCGATCCAGAGACTGGTAATAGTCACTGCGATCGCGCCTGTAAGCAGCGTCAAAATATTTAAAATCTTCTGGATTTTCATGGTCATTGGTCATTAGTCATTGGTCATTGGTCATTAGTCATTAGTCATTGGTCATTGGTCATTGGTTAGTAACTTTAAACAAATGACAAAGGACAATTGACAAATGACTATTTGAGTATTGTGTTGAGGTCTTGGTGCGATCGCAGCAAATTATCTGCTGTATTGTGTACGCCAAACTCGGCAGCCATTTGCGCCCCTAGTGTCCCGTGGACGTACAGAATGAACATGATTGCTATGCCTGCCAACAGATAGATCCATTGCACTTCTCTATCTGTCTGTTTATATTCTTGTTTGGCCCAAACGAAGCGCTGCCATCCTCTCCAGATGGTCAGGACAATAATCAGCGCTAATAAGAACACACCACCCACACCATGCCAAAGCATAGTTTCCATTGCCTGCAATCCCCAGGCACTTTTCATATCAGCTGGTGGTGTTGCCAACAGCATTTCATAAAAGCCTGCTGCCACTGTGAAAAATGTGATGATGCTGGCAGCTAGCATGTTGTACCAGCCAACATCAAATAAGTTCTGACGTTCCACAGTAATTGCTAAATATTTGAAGACCCATTTTTCAAAGGGGAACAGAACACCGACAATATCAAAGGTCATCCCAATGATGAACAAACCTATTGTCAAATGGACTAAGTTAGGATGAATGGGAATTGTGTAAGGTAATCCGTTTGCGCCTAAAGAGCCGCTTAATTGATCAATTAATTCTGAGTTCATCGCAACAGACCATCCTTTACTGCTTCCACAACTGGCACTGTATGCAATCCATACACCCAAACAAGTTCATCTCCGAGATATACTTGCAACCCAACTATCAAAGTTAAAACTAGTCCGGCTCCCAAATAATAAATCGGTACTTTTTGCGGATTGCGGGAACGAATTACATAGCGCCAAGCTGTAATTGCCGTGATAATTCCCGAAAGCGACCAACCAATCAACGTATGCAAATTTAGCACCGATTTAGCGAGGCTGT
Source organism: Nostoc sp. UHCC 0251 (assembly GCF_034932245.1). NCBI lineage: Bacteria > Bacillati > Cyanobacteriota > Cyanophyceae > Nostocales > Nostocaceae > Nostoc > Nostoc sp. UHCC 0251. The sequence continues at coordinate 4,947 of NZ_JAYGHD010000069.1, read as the reverse complement.
AAGGCTGTGCTAAACCCGCTTCAAACTGACCAAAAATAATCGCTACGAAGATAGATACGGTGGCAACTAACATATTCCACCAACTCACCTCGAAAAGACTAGATTTACCAGTAAAATAACCAACTACATCGCAGAAAAAGGAAAACAATACCATCGCAATTACGAAGTGGACAACGATGGGATGAATCGTATCTGGATAGGGTAAATTGTGGTCGTTCAAAGATGTAAAATACTCAAGCATCGTCTTCTCCTGGACATATCTACCGCACTTTGGTCAATCAATTTTGGATTTTAGATTTATTCCGCCCCTGACGAGATATAAACCAGAAAAACCTAATCTAAAATCGCTAGTTGAATTTCCATGATTGATGGATACTGATTAATACCACCACAAGTATCCATCCATAATTGATCGGAATATGTTCAATATGTGCGCGGTGCAATACGCTTAATCATGTCTTAGCTTTTTGCAGCTTATCGTGAGCTTACCTACAAGGAATAATTTTGATTGCGATTAATTTCCTCATACCAATAGTCTGCAACAGCAACTCTTTATGGAGCTAAACTAAATTGCTGTTGTTTTTTGATTTGCTTAACCTATCCTTTAGCTTAAGTAAATTTTTATGAATTGTCAAAACAATAATAATTAAATTTTTAAAAGTTAGTTGTTTAGCAAAAAAGTATTTCTATAATGTAGCGATTCTGGCATTAATGAAGATTTTAAAAAGCCTAAATATAATATTTTTCTGTCAAGTATTTCACAATGATAAAATTTTTAATTGTAATGGTTATTACAAAAATATATAATTTTGGATAGTAAGTCTTGGCAAATGGTATAGAGCCTCCGGCACGCTAACGCGATCGCGGCTATACAAGACTTTAACCACCTCTGTAGGTTTCAAATTCCTTGAGTTTGTGTGCAAGATAAACCGTGATTTATAATCGCCAGATATATTTGCAAAGGTGAGATGCTTACTGTGAGGACTAAATTAAGTGTCGTTTAAAATTGTGGTGATTGGTACTTCTTTAGGCGGATTATCAGCATTAAAAATTATCCTGGGGAAGTTACCAGCAGACTTCATAGTGCCGATCGCTATCGTGCAACACCGTCACAAGGAATCTAACAACACACTTCAGCAGTTATTGCAAGAATCTACTTCGTTGCCGATTCGAGAAGTGGAAGACAAAGACGAAATACTGCCAGGACATATCTATCTAGCTCCAGCAGATTATCATTTATTGGTTGAACCAGGTCACTTTGCTCTTTCGACTGATGAGCCAGTTGCTTATGCCAGACCATCTATTGATGTCCTGTTTGAGTCAGCAGCCGATGTCTACACCGAGCAAGTTATTGGTGTAATATTGACAGGAGCAAACCAAGATGGTATGCAAGGTCTTAAGAAAATAAAAGCGCGGGGAGGACTAACTATCGTACAAGAACCTGCAACAGCCCAGAGCGATATTATGCCAGAAGCAGCAATTTCTGCTATTACAGTAGACTGGATTTTGACACTCTCAAACATTGCTTCCCAAATGGTCAAGCTTTGTCACTCATCACGGAAATAAACCCATGCAGATGGAACCCAAAGTAAACATCCTCCTAGTGGATGATAAACTAGAAAATTTGCTAGCACTAGAAGCAATCCTGGAAAAACTGGGAGAAAATTTGGTGAGAGCTACTTCTGGGGAAGAAGCTTTGAGGTGTCTGTTACATCAAGACTTTGCAGTGATTTTGCTAGATGTGCAAATGCCAGGGATGGATGGCTTTGAAACTGCTACCTTAATTCGCAATCGAGGGCGATCGCGCCACACTCCAATTATCTTTCTTACCGCCTTTAGCACTAGTGACCAAATGCTTTTTAAAGGCTATGCTTTGGGTGCAGTTGATTATTTACTCAAACCATTAGACCCGAATATTTTGACTTCTAAAGTCATCGTATTCGTAGAACTATTTAAGAAAACAGAAGCCGTCAAGCAACAAGCAGCGCAACTGGTAGCTGTGAATGCAGAACTCAGGCAAAGTGAAGAACGATTGCGATCGCTGAGTACCTGTTCACCTGTTGGCATTTTTGAAATTGATACTGAAGGCGGCTGTAGGTATACTAATCCCCGCTATCAAATGATTTGTGGCTTGAAAGCGGCAGAGAGTCTAGAAAAGAGATGGCTAGAATCTGTACATCCAGAAGATAGAGAGCGAGCAGTTGCCAGTTGGTCTGCTTACATTCATGAAGGTCGAGACTACTCTGAAGAGTTTCGCTTTCAAACTGCTCACGGCATCGTCCGTTGGGTTCAGGTTCGCTCATCACCGATGCTTTCCGGTCAAGGGGAATTGCTGGGATATGTAGGTACCCTCGAAGATATTACTGAACGCAAGCAAGCAGAAGAAGTCCGCGCTCAAGTGATTCGAGAACAGACGGCAAGACAAGAAGCAGAAGCAGCAAATCGCATGAAAGATGAGTTTCTCGCCGTTCTCTCCCACGAACTCCGCACGCCTCTAACCTCAATGCTGGGCTGGTCAAAAATCCTTCGCTCTAAGAAACTTGACGAAAAAGCCACTTCCCGCGCCCTAGAGGCAATTGAACGCAACGCGATATCTCAAATGCAACTAATTGAGGATATCTTAGATGTATCCCGGATTATCCGTGGTCAGTTGCGCTTAAATGTGTCTGCGGTGAATCTGCTCACGGTAACGGAGGCAGCCTTGGAGGCAGTGCGTCCCCTAGCAGAACCAAAAGATATTAAGTTAAATACTGTCCTGGATACTTCGGTAGGATCAGTTTATGGCGATCCAGCCCGGTTACAACAGATTGTCTGGAATCTGCTAACTAATGCCATTAAGTTTACCCCTAAGGGTGGCAGGGTAGATGTGAGTCTGTCAGTAGTCTGTGGTGAAGAACAAACAACCCACAAATACGCCCAAATTCAAGTTATCGATACCGGCGTTGGCATCAGTTCCGAGTTTTTGCCCAAAGTATTTGAGCGTTTCCGGCAAGCAGATAGTACTACAACGCGATCGCACAATGGACTAGGATTAGGGCTAGCGATCGTCCGTCACTTAGTAGAACTGCACAAGGGTACAATCTTTGCCGAAAGTCCAGGCACAGGAGAAGGAGCAACCTTTACTGTGAGATTACCACTGCTACAAGACAATAGGAGTATTAGAGCGAGTAGAGAAGCCACAGGAGAAATGTCTTCCCCTGTAGCATCGACCCCCCTTGCTGGATTAAGAGTTTTAGTTGTCGATGATGAAGCAGATACCCGTAACTTTCTCAGTTTTATGTTTGAAGAGTATGGGGCAGTTGCCACTGCGGTAGGATCAGTTGATGAAGCGTTGGCAGTACTTGAACAAGCAAAACCAGATATCCTGATTAGCGACATCGGTATGTCTGAGAAAAATGGTTATACGCTGATTCGGAAACTGCGCTCTTTAGAACCAGAAAAAGGCGGATGTATCCCAGCGATCGCTTTAACAGCGTACACGCGAGAGGAAGACCGCTTAGAAGCACTTTCAGCAGGGTTTCAGCAACATTTATCTAAGCCAATAGACCCCACTAAATTGATTGCTATGGTTGCCAATATATTAAAACTACCTGTGGAAGTTTCGGTGGGTTGATTTGGAACTAGGGAGTGGGGAAGATGAGGGAGCAGGGGAGGCAGAGGGGGCAGAGGAGGCAGGGGGAGATAAGGGAGAACAATATAATAACCAATGCCCCATGCCCCATGCCCAATGCCCAATCAAGAAGAAGTTAAGGCATGTTTTTTCAATTCGTCTAGGGAAACCATTTCCAAAGCTCTAGCATGGGTTGCAGAAAGGATGACGGGTGGAGCAACACCAGCATCGAGAGCTTCTTGCCAGCGAGAAGCACACAAACACCAGCGATCGCCAGGCTTCAGTCCAGGAAAATTAGAATTAGGGACAGGTGTGCTCAGGTCATTCCCGTGGGATTTGGTGTACTCCAGAAATTCTGATGTCACTTGAGCGCATACGACATGCGATCCAAAATCCTGACCACCTGTGCGACAAAAACCGTCGCGGTAAAACCCAGTCATCGGAGAAGTGCAGCAGACCTCTAGGTTTCCACCGATTACGTTTTTAGCTTCTGTCATTGTTAATTCGTTGCACTTGATTTTTTTACTTTGATATAAACTTATCTTGACACTTCCCCACATGAATTAAAATCGTTATCCTTTATTAATTCGGAAAAGCAGTGAATTCTAGAATTATTACTTATATCGAGTTGACAACCTTAAGATTATTCAGAATAGTGCAATATTTCAGTAGAAGTGCCAATAAAAACCCCCAGTAGTTAGCCAGGGGTAATGCAAGTCAGTACTTTCGCATGGAATGTATCCTACTCAAATACCATAACAACTCTCTAATTTAGAGATATGCCATTTTGCCAAACAAAAAAAGCCCCCAGTGGTAAGCCGAGGGCTAATTTTTTGGAATAGTGGTAATCTACAAAGCTATTATTCCTAGTCCATTAGGAAATAGAACCAAAATAGAATAAGAATTTCTACAGTTACAGCGGGTAAATGAAGTACACGGGTAGGGGCACAACATGTTCATTGGTGTCAACTTAAGCTAAAAGTAGCTTAACTGTTAGGTAACTCACCCGCCTAGAACTAAAGTTCTAGGCTAATAGCTAAAGTCTACTGAAATAGACTGAGGATTTTTCGGATTATTTAGTCATCTTCAGATGACTTTCGCTATTAGCAAGGAACTTCAGTTCCTTGCGGGACATGGTTTTTACGTTAATTTGACACTTATGAACATGTTGTGCACCTACGATTAATCTATTGCCTATTGCCTGCCTTCACGACTAATTTCACCAGTCAAATAGGATTGTAAAGAGAACTTCGGTGTATCCTGACCTCGTTGCTTACCTTTGAATAAGTAAAGCTGATAAAACTCATCAGCTTTACTGAAGTAATAAAAGTTGATTA